>JANNDF010000842.1:0-4976 GCA_031387445.1 Planctomycetia bacterium | reverse complement strand
GACCGGCATCGGTTCCAGGAGGCGAACGGCTCCGGACGGGTCGAGTACGGCTTCGACGGAATCGGTCATGGCGAACCTCCACAAGTGGGACTCTGTTATTCTACCACCGTCGGCACCGGCTTCAATTCGAC
This sequence comes from Planctomycetia bacterium, assembly GCA_031387445.1. GTDB lineage: Bacteria > Planctomycetota > Planctomycetia > Gemmatales > Gemmataceae > JALHQU01. The sequence continues at coordinate 4,845 of JANNDF010000842.1, read as the reverse complement.
CGCGCGATACACTACCACGACTTCCAAGGAGTGTCTCCCGATGACCGTTTCCTGGCGCGGCGTGTTCCCCGCCGCCTGCACCCAGTTCCACGCCGACTACTCGCTGAACATCCCCGGCACACTCGACCACCTTGACGCCATGCTGGCGGCCGGTGTTCACGGGTTCGTGATGATGGGGAGTGTGGGGGAGAACACGACACTGGAATCGGCCGAGAAGCGGGACCTTCTGAAGGCGACTGTCGGACATATCGGCAAACGCGTGCCGGTACTGGTGGGTGTGGCCGAATATACCACCGCGCAGGCTTGCCGGTGGGCGGCGGACGCGCAGAAGTTGGGGGCGGACGGGTTGATGGTGCTGCCGCCGATGGTGTACAAGTCCGACGCCCGCGAGACGATCGCCCACTTCCGCACCGTGGCGAAGGCGTCGGACCTGCCGATCATGGTGTACAACAACCCGCCGGCGTACAAGGTGGACATCACCCCAGAAATGTTCGTGGACATGGCTGATGAGCCGAAGTTCGCGTGCATCAAGGAAAGCAGTGACAACCCGCGGCGGATCACCGACATCATCAACCTGACCGGCGACCGGTACGTCGTCATGGCCGGGGTGGACGACCTGTTCCTCGAATGCTGCATGCTCGGGGCGGTGGGGTGGATCAGCGGGCTGGTGAACGCCTTTCCGGCCGAAAATCGGCTCATCTGGGATCTGGTGCAGGCGGGCAAGTGGGAGGAGGCCCGTGCGGTGTACCGCTGGTACACCCCGCTGCTGCACCTGGACACGCACATGAAACTGGTGCAGTACATCAAACTGGCCAGCGCCGAGTGCGGGTACGGCACCGAACTCACCCGCCCGCCGCGGCTGCCGATCGTGGGCGACGAGCGGGACCAGGTGCTGAACATCATCCGCACGGCGAAAGCCACCCGGCCGAAGGTGGGATGACAATCGGCCCGCAGAGGACGCAGATGAAGCCAGGATTGAAAACAAATCTTCTGTTCTGATCCTGGCTTCATCTGCGTCCCTTCTGCGTCCTCTGCGGGCAACTCCTGACATGATGAAGATCCAAGTGGTCGATTCGCACACCGCCGGCGAACCCACCCGCGTGGTGCTTTCCGGCATTCCCGACCTGGGGGGCGGGAGCGTCGCCGAGCGTGCCCGCGTGTTCCGCGACCGATTCGACACTTTCCGCTCGTGCGTGGCGAACGAACCCCGCGGGTCGGACATCCTCGTCGGCGCGCTGCTCGTCCCGCCGGTCAACCCGGCCGCCGCCGGCGGGGTCATCTTCTTCAATAACGTCGGCGTGCTGGGCATGTGCGGGCACGGCACCATCGGGTTGGTGGTCACGCTCGCCCACCTGGGAAAGATCGGCCCCGGCGAACACCTCTTTGAAACCCCGGTCGGTGATGTGACGGCCACCCTGCATCCCGACGGGCGGGTGAGCGTGCGGAACGTGCCGAGCTTTCGCTCCCTGCGCGGCGTGACGGTGGACGTGCCGAACTTCGGCCCCGTGACGGGCGACCTCGCCTGGGGCGGCAACTGGTTCTTCCTGGTGGACGACCCGCTCCAGCGGCTGGAAGTGAAGTACGCGGAGCAACTGACGGCGTTCGCGTGGCACATCCGGCTGGCGCTCGAATCGGCGGGGGTGGCCGGCGACCCGGTGTTGAACGGTGGGGTGATCGACCACATCGAACTGACCGGCCGGCCGCACGACTCGGCCAACCACGGCCGCAACTTCGTCCTCTGCCCCGGCAAGGCCTACGACCGCAGCCCGTGCGGGACGGGCACGAGTGCGAAACTGGCGTGCCTCGCGGCTGATGGCAAACTGGCACCGGGCGAGGTGTGGCAACAGGAGGGGATTCTGGGCGGCGTGTTCGAGGGGAGCTATGAGCCGTGCGACGGGGGCATCATCCCGACCATCACCGGCACCGCGTTCGTGACCGCCGAGACGACGCTACTGGTCGATCCGAACGACCCGCTACGAGATGGGGTGCGGTAATCCGTTTGGCCGCGAGGCAACGCCGAGCTCGCTCGGCGTTGCCTCGCGGCTAAACGGTTCATTTCTTGCGGTACAGCGTCGCCGTGTCGGTCTTCCGCACCACTTTCCACTCGTTGCTGGTGCGGAAGTACCAGTCGAAACCCGTCTCGCGGTCGGACGTGGTGGTCAGGGCGAAGTCGAATTTGCCGTACTGAGTCTGCCACTTCGTCATGGCGTCGGCCGTGCCGTTGCCGTCGGCCTTCACGAACTCCAGCAGCCAGTCGTCGCCGAACACCTCACAGCGGTCATCCACGAACACCTTGTACCCCGGTGCGTGGTAGATCAGGTACCCGCCGTAGACGTACTCGCAGAAGATGCGGTTCGGCTCGCCGGGCGTCGGTTCGAGTGCCTTGATCTCGTCGTGCAATCCGGTCGGCCAGAGCGTCGGGTCGAGTTTCGCAGTCCCTTTCCCGATCAGGGGGACGCTCCACCCGAGCCACTGACAGCCCGTTGACACCGCCACCGCGAGAACGGCAGTCAACAGGATCGGCAGCAGTGCACCGCGAGCCGGTTTGGCGGGCGGGGTGTAAACGTCCGGTCGCTTGATTGCCAGCCAGCGGGCGTACACCGTGTGCGGCCACAGGTCGATGATCGCCACCATACTCACCACCGCGAAGAGCGACCCGTGCCGCACCCGCAGCATCGCCTGCACCAGCCAGAAGAGCGGCACCAGCCACGCCACCCGCGGGCGGGCCGGCAGCACCCCGGCCAGCATCACCAGGTACACCGCCGCCAGTGCCAGCGTCGTCCACCCTTTCGGGTCGGTGAAGTCGAACCGCGAGTGCTCGATGACCAACTCCGGCAGGTGTGGCATGTTCATGATGAGCAGCCACGTCTTCGGCATGTCGGCCCCGTAGGGGGAAGCAAACGCCGTCAGCCCGCAAGCGAAGCCGATGCCGACCAGTGCCGCGGCGGCCTTCCAACTGCTCAGCGGCGACGGCCACTTCAGCACCCGCCACACACACCAACCCATGCCGGCCAGTCCGAGGGTCGTTAGCCCGCCGAGCATCCCGCCGTGGACGCTGGTCCAGACCCAGAACAGCGCCACCAGCCAGGCCAGGTGTTTCACGCGAATAGTGCCCGCCTCGAACCGACAGACCGCGTACATCACCGCCGCCATGCCACACATGGTGAACAGCAGTGGGCGGGCGTGGAAGTGGTGGGCCATCACCGCCGCGGCCAGCAGTGTGACGCCAATAGCGAAGATCGGGTGCAGGCCAGTGCGGATGAACCGCGTGGCCAGCCACGCCAGCAACCCGGCCGCCGCCGCGGTGGACGCAACCAGCACCGCGTCCAACCCGCCGACGCGGTGGAGCAGGGCCATCGCCACTTCGCCCAGCCACTGGTAGGGCACCCACGGCGTCCCTTCGAACGTGAACGTGTACGGGTCGCGCGCGATGAACCCTTCGTGCAGCACCTTCTCGCCAGTGGTGACGTGCCAGAAGGTGCCGGGGTCACGGAGGAACCGCGTACCGCCGAATTGCAACACGAGCCAGAACAGCACGAACAGCGCCGGGCCAGGCCAGACGACTTTGGTCAGCCGCGAGGCAACGCCGAGCGCGGAGGGCGCCGCGACAGGAACGACCCTCGGCGGAGGTGTGACAACACTACTCATGCGGACACCAGCGCGTGGGCGGGTCGGCGGCGGGCGGTGAAGGCGTAAGTCACCAGCACCAGTGGGGCGACCCAGCAGTACCAGAACGACCAGAGGTGAACGCGACTCATGGCGAACATGGCCACGTTCATGGCGGCGAACACCACCAGCGGAACGACCCAGCTCCGCGAGCCGGCCGCGTGTGCCGCCGGGTATCGCGCCGCCCGGTGCAGGATGGGCAGCAGCAGCAGCACCAGGTCGAAGTGCCACGCGCCATAGGGTGCGCTCACGAACGAACAGGCCACCAGCGAGGGCAGTTGCTCGGCCCAGTCCCACGCCTTCGCGTTCTTCGCCCAGTGCCAACCGAAGCCGAGGATCACCAGGCCCATGGGTATGAACTGGAGCCAGAAGTGGTCGGTGCCGTAGGACAACCGTAGGACCACGCCGAGGGTGAGCGACACCCACTTGCTCGGCGGCACGGGCGAGTTGCGGTACGCCTCGAAGTAGTCGGACCACACGTCCGGGTTCAGTACCATTGGGATTGCAGTGGCGATGATTCCCGTCACCACCCCGCCGAGGACGACCCGCCAGCGGCGGTTCACGACGGCATCCAATCCAACGGCCAGCCACAGCAGATACGCGAGGTGCGGCTTCACCGCAATGAGCACGGCGGCGGCACCGGCTGCGAAGTGGTAGCCCCGCTTCGCGCACCACGCGAACAGGGCACACCCGAGCAGCAGGAACGCCGAAATCTGCCCCGTTTGCAGGACGAACAGTGTCGGCACGAAGGTGAACGCCACCCCCAGTCCGATCCAGCGTTTGTTCGCCGGTGCGCCGTAGGTGTTCCATAGGAGCGCCACCGACACGCCGACCGCGGCGACGCTCAGGATCAGCCACACCACCTGACCCAACCGCGGCGGGAGTGCCCCGAGCGGCATCGCCACCGTGAGCGTCCACGGCGGGTTCCACATCATGATCGCTTCGTCGGTCGGGCGCCCGGCGGCTTGTTGCAGTGGCAGCAGCTCGTCCGCCGAGTACGGGTTGCCGCCGGTCAGGTTCAGCCTGCCAGCCGCCCAGTATTCGACGTAATCGTCCGGCGGCCAAGCTTGCGGGTTCTCGGTGAGATACCACCCGGCCGCACCGACACCAGCCAGTAGCACGACACTGGCGATCATGGGAAACAAGAAGCGAGTCATGAGGGGAGTGCCTCCACCTCTT
>JANNDF010000784.1:0-7261 GCA_031387445.1 Planctomycetia bacterium | reverse complement strand
TTCGTTGTCACCCGGTCGGGCGTTTCACCCCCGCCACCACGCCCATGATCTGCTGTGCGCGAGCCGCCCAGGTGTTCGCCCGGCCCAACTCCCGCAGTTTGTCCCGCACGTCCGCCGACCGCCCGTCCGCCCGTGCCGCCTCCAGCGCCGCCGCGAACTGCTCGGCCGTGTCGGCGATCCGCACTTCCGGGAACGCCTCGCACTCGGGCATGCGGGTGGTGACCACCGGCACCCCGCCGGAGAAGTACTCGAACAGCTTGAGCGGCGAGGTGGCCAGGGTGATGTCGTTGATGACGAACGGGATGGTGGCCACGTCGAACCGCCGCAGGTAGCCGGGCAGGGTGGTGTAGTCGCGCGGGCCGAGCCACTTCACGTTCGGGCAGCCGTCCAGCCCGGCGGTGCGGATCGACCCGTCGTAGTCCGGGCCGATGAGCACGAACGCCCAATCGGGCAACCGCCTGGCGACCGCCTTCAGCAGCGGGTAGTCGAACCACGCGGCCAGCGCCCCGTAGTACCCGGCGACCGCCTTCGACCGCCCGAGCAGCGGCCTCAGGTCCGGGTCATCGACCGGGCGAACGGCCGGGTCGGCGAACCGTTCGGCTTCGGCCGCGTTCGGCAGGTAGACGGCGTCCGGGCGGGCGGGCAGGAGTTGCTCGTGCAGGCGGCGGGCGACGCTCGCCACCACGCTCGCCTCCTTCACCGCCCGCTCGTGGTTCCGCCGCAGCATCCGCTGGTCGTGCGGGAACACGGCCAGGTCGTCGATCCAGTCGTACACCCGCGTGGCCGGCGCGGGGTAGGCGTCGGCCTGGTGGTAGTTGTAACTGAACGCCCACACCACCGGGTCGGGCAAGGTGGCCAGATGCCGCTCGTGCCCGTGGTACAGGAACACGTTCGGTTCCACCTCCCGCACCCCGGCCGCGTCCGGCTCGCCCATCCCGGTGCCGTCGTACACCACCACGTGCCCCAGCCGGGCGATCTCGCGGGCCAGGTGCTGCGGACGCTGGAACAGTACGATGTTCCACGGCACCGACGGCAGGAACACCACCGGCCGCCGGCCGGACGCGGCCACCCGCTCCCGCACCTGGGCGAACCCGGTCGGCGGGGTGGTGGACGACGGGCGGCGGCTGAACGGGCGGGCGACCGCCCGCATCAGTTGTAACGTCCGCCGACCGACGGCCGCCCGGATGCTCCCCGGTGGGGCGAGCCTCGCCTTCCACTTCAACAGCTTCTCGGCCAGCCCGTAGGCGCGCGAGGTGCGGAACGTCTTCAGGGCAGTCGCGTGGGATGCCGCCTCGGTCAACTCACCCCTGGCGCGTGCGTGGTCGGTCTGCTCCGCCCGCAGGCGGTCGTGGGCCTGCCGCAGTTCGGCGTCAGCCGCCAGCCGCAGGGCGAGGGCGTCGGCGAGGGATGCGGTCAGTTCGGCCAGCCGCATGTCCCCGCCGCCGTCGCCGCTCGTCCACCGCGGCGGCAGGGCGGGTGGCGGTTCGCCCACGCACCCCAGGGCGGCCGTCAGGTAGGACCGCTGGGGGGCGTCGATCACCCCGGCCCGGTGGACGGCGAGCACCTCGCCCCGCAGGTCCGTCGCCAACCCGTGGACGTTGCCGACCAGGTCTTCCGTCCACTCGGCCCCGACGAACGCCTGCCCGAGGTAGGTCAGCCCGGCCGTCCGGAAGGCGGCGGACAGGTCGGCCTGTGGGCACTCCTTGCCGTACGGCCAGTTCCCCCGCCCGGCCTGCTGCACCCGCCACACCCAGTACCAGTAGCACAGGCGGTTGGGCACCAGCACGAGCACGTACCGGCGGGTGCGGGATGCCATGCCGCGGAGGAACTCGGCCTGCTGGCCGAGGGTGTAGTGTTCCAGCACGCCGGCGTTGAAGACGAGGTCGTACTCCGGCTCACCGATGCCGAAGGCGTCGCCCAGGTGGGCGTCGGCGGTCAACCCGTTCCGGGCGAACAGGCGACGGGCCGCGTCCAAGGCCTGGGGGGAGATGTCCATGAGCGACACGGCCAGTCGCCCCTCGCGGGCCAGGGCCAGACTCTGAAACCCGGCCCCGCTTCCCGCTTCCAACACCGCCCCGCCGGCCGGCAGCAGTTCGCCCAGTACGCCGACGAACTCCGCCCCGAACGCGCGAATGGGTGCCGTCTCCTCCACCTCGCCGAGGGCGGCGTAGTAGTCGTCCCACTTGGCCCGCTCGCGGGCGGCCACGTCCGTCGCGGCCGGCTGTGCGTCCGACATTTCGGCCCCCTACCTGCCGTCCTGGCATCGGGGAGTGTATCGGTCGGGCGGGGGTGGGCTGTTCAGCCGGTATGGGGAATCGCACGGTCACGGGCGGGTGGGCACTTTCACCACCCGGAGTTTGGCCTCGGCGGGTGACGCCGCCGGCGGCCAGTGCCACTCCACGGTCGCGCCAGGTCGCTCGGCCACCACCCGCGCCCATTCCAACTGCGGCAGCGGCGACTCCGGGTTGGCGGTCTCCAACACCACATAAGTGGTCGGCGGCAGGTCGGGCGTCCAGTCCCCGGCCCGGTCGAAGGTGCGGCCGGCGTACCACTCGGCCCAGGTGTACGGGTCGATGATCCGGTCGGCCGGGTCGGAGTGGGCGGCCAGCCACCGCCCGGCCTCCTTGTGCCCCTCGCGGGTGCGGTGCGGCGGCTTCAGGGCGAACGGCACGGCCGACAGCACCAGCACCGCCATGAGTGTGAGGGTCGTGACAGGCGGCTTGACCGTCGGCAGCACCCGCCCGACCCACTCCGCGGCCACCGGCAGCAGTGCGGCGGCGAACTGACAGGCCAGCAGCGCCACCACCACCGTGTGCCGTTCGGAGACGTACCCCCGGCGGACGGCCAGGTACAGCAATAGGGTCAGGCCGACCGCCGCCATCGCCACCAGCACCCACCAGCCGGGGTCGCGGCCGAACCGCTTCCACAGCACCGTCATTGCCAACACCGCGAACACCCCGACACCGTAGTGCGTGCCTTTCGCCGTCTCCGCCGTCACTGCCGTCACCGCCCACACTGCACGCTCCCCGCCGGACTGGTTCGGGTCGGCCCAGGCGGCGAACAGCGGCCCGGCGTGAACCGGATGACGGGCGGTCTCCGCTCCCAGCGGGCGTTGCAAGTCCATGCCCGTCGGCTTGTTCGTCAACTGCTTGATGACCCCCATGTACGGCCCCGCGACCGCCGCCACCCCGACCACGACCGCCGCCACCCGCACGGCCGCGGATCCGACCGACAGGCGGCGGGTGAACACTGTCCCGACGATCACCGCCAGCGGAGCCGCGGCGACCAGCAACCCCTCCGGTCGGACCAGATAGCTGGCTCCGGTTGCCAGACCACACACCAGGTACCAGACCGGACGCTGCGTCCGCACCCCGCGGACGGCGGCCGCGAGCGAGGTCGCCACCGCCAGCAGGAAGAGGCCTTCGGTGAGCGCGTCGCTGGTGACGCGGGCGGGCACCGGCAGCACCTGAAACAGCAGGGCCGCGGCGAAGCCGACGTTCGGGCCGAACAGTTGCCGGCCGATGAGGTAACAGGGGAAGACGAGCAGCACACCGGCGACGGCGTTGGCGATCTGGGCCGCCAGCAGATACCCCTCCGGCACCGACGGCCCGCCCCCCAGCCCGGTCACCCGCGCCACCGCACCGACGGCCAGCGGGTAGCCGGGCGGGTGTTCGGACGAGCGGACCACGTCGAGCGGTGACTCGCGGGGAACGTCACGGTCGGGCGGACGGAAGGACTGGTCGAGGCGATACGCCAACCGGGCGAGCACCACCCCGTCGCGGGCGGGCACCACGGTCTGCGTCACGAGCCACAGGTGAATGCCGACGGCCACCGCGGTCAGCGTCGCCAGACGCCAACCGTCCGGAGTAGCCCGCACCCACCCGCCCGTTCGTGACATGAGTTCATACCGGATGCGAGCGACCCGCGGTGGTGAACCGACGACGCTCACACACAGCCTATCACCCGCCGGCCTGACCGCCGCAAGTGGGGCCGTGAATTGACGGGCACTTCACCCCTTCCCTGCCAGCCCGTCGGCCGCGGCCGTCGCCCATTGACAGCCCGTTGTCAGCACCGCCGTTCGCCACTCCGCCGACGCCGGGCAGAACGCTTCGGCCAGTCTGTTCGTCGCCCAGTCCGCCTGTCCGTGGTGGTGGGCCATGTTCTCCGCCCGGAGTGCCCCCATCATGCGGATCGGGCCGTAGGTGCCGAACTCGGCACAGGCGAACAGGTAGTCGCGGTCGCCGCGGCGGGCGTGGCACCACGGGCCGAACCCGCCGCGGGCGTCGTAGGCCGTCTGGTGCGGGTTGCACACCTCGAACGTGTCGGCGCCGAACCAGCCATTGAGCCGAGCCAGTTGCCCTGTCGTCGGCACGATGTCCAGCAGCAATTTGCCCGTCGCCCACTGCCCCAGGCCGGTGTGGTAGTCCAGGTGAACCACGTCCGTCGCCCGGCCGAGCCACCGCTCCCAGTGTTGACCCAGAATCCGCACCGACTCGCCCGGCCCGCTGCCGCCGAAGAACAGCCCCTTCGGGTGGTCGTACTGCCCGGCGGCCACCGCCTGCTTCAACTTCGGCAGCCCGTGCCGCAACACCGCCCACGCCGCCTGGACTGGGAACAGGTCGAACCGGCTCGGCGAGCGGTCGAGGTTGAGTAGCGGGTTCAACTCGGCGTACCCGGATGGCGACCCGCGGTACTCGTCGCCGGGGAGCAGGAAGTTGCGGTTCAGGTCGGCGTTGTCCTCGTTCGTGCGGCGGCGGTGGGCGAACCCCCACGGGTTGACCGCGTGAATGAACACGCACCGCACCGGCGGGTGTGCCTTCCACTGTTCCAGAAGTGCGACCTGCACGGCCGAACCGAACGGGGCTTCGACGCCGTGAACCCCGCTGCTCACGACCAGCGTGCGGGTGTGGTCGGCGGGGCCGTGGGCCGCCACGTCGAGGAATAACTCCTCGCCGGCCGGCCCACGGGCGGCGATGGAGTGCGACTCGACCGCCCACCCGTGCGCCGCGGTGGCGTCGAGGAACCGCCGGCGGGCGGTGGCGTAGTCCGGGGAGAAGACGTCGGGCATGACCCGGCCTCGGGGGACCGGGTACACTGTAGCGAACGCCGACGAGGAACGTGTGATGACGATCACCCTGCCGGACGACGTGCGGGCACAGGCCGAACGGCAAGCGAAGGCGGCCGGGTTCGCCAGCGTGGGCGAGTACCTGGCCGACCTGGTGCGCGACGACGTGGAAGGAGACGAACTGCCTGAACCGATGGAGAGCATCCGCACCGCCGAACAACTGCGAGACGCGATCGCGGTCGGGCTGGCCTCCCCGCCGATTTCGTCGGTGGATGAGCTGTTCGTCAAGCTGCGGCGGATTGCGAACGGGGGGGACGCATGACCCACATCGTTCGTCAACAGGCGGACGACGACGTGACCGATTTGACGACCCGGCTCGCTGCCAACAGCCCGCGAACAGCTCTCCGTTTCGTGGGCCGACTGAACCGGACGTTCCTACTCCTCGAAACCTTCCCTCACCTCGGTTCCGTCCCGCCGGTCGGGTTGGGCCTCGACCCCGCGTTGCGATTCATGACGATGCGGCGATACCACCGTGTGGTGATCGTGTACCTTCCCCTGCCCGATGGCGTGGAGGTCGTGCGGGTGGTGGAAGGCAACCGCGATTTAGCGACCGTGCCGGGCGACCCGTAACCCTTCTGCCAACGAATCTTGCAGGGCGGGTCGAGCGTGGAGACCGGCGAGAGCTCCGGGTGTCGGTGACGGGAACGCACCCGACTGCCGCGACGACCCGCCGGGCTTCGTGCGGCATAGTTGGAGTGTGCGCTTCAGTCTGATGTGGGGCTACGGTCACGCTGAAGCGTGAACTCCAACTCCAACTCACTTGCCGTCGCCCAGCGTGTCGGTCAGCTTCGCCCAGTAGGCGATGACGCCGACCGGCGAGCGGTCGGGGGTCAGCTTGAAGAGCGCCTGCGCTTCGGCCTCGGTCGTCTTGGTGAAGCGGGCGTGGATGGCCAGTTGAAGTGGCGACAAGAACTCGTCCGGCGACTTCTTGTTCGCCAGGGCCGCGTTCACTTTGGTCGCCTGTGCCATGGTGAGCGGGAGGAACTGATACCGCGGGCTGTGCGCCAGGTGGTACTGCTGCTGCGTGGTGGCGTCGATGTCCTTGTCCGACCGCACCACCTTCTTCCCCTCCACCACCTCTTTGGCGGTCTTCTCCTGGGCGTCGGTGCGGGCGAAGATGGCGTGCGTGCAGTCCATCTCCTTCGCCTTCTCGACCAGCTTCTTGTACTCGATCACCGCCGGGTCGAACGTCACCTCCACCACCTCGGCCTTGGCCAGTTCGCCGATGCGGGTGGAGATCACCCCGTCGAGCGCGCCGAGTTTGGCCTCCCCCTCCCAGTAGCAGTACATGGCGAACACTGCCGTCTCGGTCTTCTTCGGGGCGAACTCGGCCACGCCCAATTTCAGGTACGCGGGCACCGGCCGCTTGGCCTTCTCCAGACTCTCGGCCATGCGGGCCAGGAGCGTGCCGCCATGGAACACCTCGTCCTTCCGCGGGATCAGGTCTTTCTCATCGGCGCCCAAAAACCGCATGACCGGGTTGTTCCAGGCCGGCTCGGCGAACTTCTTCAGCACGTCGGCGTCGGTGCCCTTCACGTTGTTGTAAACGGCCACCGGCACGAACTCGGCGGCGGCAGCGGATACGATCATCGGGTGCGACAGCGGACCGCTGCCGAACTGCTTGCAGGTGTCTCACCCGGGCACTTCGTCGAACAGCACGAACAGGGGCTTCTTCTCCTTCTTCGCCAACTCGACTGCGGCCGGGTAGTCGCGCAAGAACGGCACGCGGCCGAGTTCCGGCGGGTTTTTTTGGGCGTCGGCTTTGGGCGGATCTGCGGCGAGTGCCACCCCGCCGACGAGCACGGCGACCACGGCCAGCAGAACGGACGACGGGTACATGGCGGATCTCGTGGGAGACGTGGGCAAGAGTGTGGACGCTGTCGGTGGGAGCAGGTGACACAGAAACGGGACGATGTGCGCGCGGCGACGGCGTCGCCCGTGGCAGTTCGAAGAACCGCCGCAGGCGACGCCGTCACAGGGATCGGCCTGGGGAGGGGTTAGTACCCGCCGCCCCGTTTGCCGCCGCCGCCACCGCCACCGTAGCCACCACCGCCGCCGCCGCCACCGACGCCACCGCCGCCGCCACCGCCACCGACGCCGCCGCCACCACCGCAGAGGCCACCACCGCCGCCGCCG
>JANNDF010000329.1:0-14837 GCA_031387445.1 Planctomycetia bacterium | reverse complement strand
CGTCGTCCCAGAACGGGGCCGTCTCCACCGCGATCACGTTCCCTCGAAATTCCTCGAGCGCCGCGGGTTTCCGTTGGGCGGAGCGGAAGTTCGCCATCGGCGGCTTCTTCCCCTTCTCCACGCCGTCGATGCCCATGACGCCGATCACGACCGGCAGCTTCGGGGTTTTCAGATCCTTCCGCACGTCGCGGATGAAGTGCACGAGCAGGTCGGCGTACAGGTCGTACCCGCCCGGCTTCTGCTGGTCGGGATACACCCCGCTATCGACGTAATCGTTGAACCCCTGGAACCAAACGAACCCGGCCAACTCGTACCCTTGTTTCGGGTCGTAGTCCGGCACCACTCGCTTGATGTCCCCCAGCACCGTCTGCACGTGGGCGAGCATCTCGCGGTAGTACACGCCCGTCGCTTTCACCTTCTCGGCCTTCAGCTTCTCGATGTCGTCGCCCCGCTTCTTTCGCCGGTCCAGGTCCGCCGCGCTCCACTCGAACGCCCCGCCGCTCGGCGGGCGGAAGTCGGTGTGCAGGCTCCGCCCGCCCCACGAGGTCTTGATGATGAGGACCGGCTCGCCGAGCCGGTCTTCCATCGTCAGGCCGAAGGTGTACTCCGGCCCGATGCGGTTGCCCTCCACGCCGAACGCGCCGTACCCGACGGTCAGCTTGCCGGTCTGCTCTTTCAAGTCGGTGTAGGCGTCGCCCTGGCAGCCGACGGACGTGATGAACACCTTCTCGCCCACCCGCGACTTGCCCTCCTTGTCCCGCATCTGCTTCAACAGCGGGGCTGTCTTCGGGTCGTCGGCCAGGCTGTCGAACGTGGTCACGCTGGCGTGCCCCTGCATGTTCGACTGCCCGGCCAGGATGAACACTTTCAGCGGCTTGTCGGCGGCGACCGCGGAAGCGGCAACCGCCAGCAGGGCGACGACGGCGGCTCGAATCGGGTGGCGTGTCACGTGAGCACCTGGGGAGAGTGTGGCGTCAGGCCATGAACTGCTTGATGGCCCCGGTCTGGTCGATCCCGAACCGGGCGAGTCCGGGGTCCGGGTCGCCGAAGTGCTTGACCGGGTTGCCGTGCGCGTTCAGTAGGGTGGTGTACCAGTTGCCCAGCGTCTTGTGCCCCGGCTCGCCGTAGTTCGGCAGGCGGACGTACCGCCCGCGGATGTCCAGCTTGGCGTTCTTGCCGGACAGCACCACGAATGGGAACTCGGTGCCCTGCGAGTGGTGCGTCTCGCCGTTGTCCGGGAAGTAGAAGATCATGGTGTTGTCGAACACCGTACCGTCGCCCTCGGGGGCCTTCTTCAACCGGGCGGCGATGGCCTCCACGAGCGTCATGTGGTGGCGGCGGACGGCGAACCGCACCTCGTCGGCGGTCAGCTTGCCGAACCCCTTGCCGTGCCCCACATCGTGAAGGTTCACCTTCTCCGCTTCCAGCCCCGGCAGGCCGGTGTACTCGTGGCCGAGTTCGTCCACCGTGAACGCGACCACGTTCGTGAGGCCGGAGACGAGGGCGGCCAGCAGCACCTCGACGTGCCCCCGCTGGCGGTCCACGGTGGTCATCTCGTCGGCCAGGTACTTGGCGTCCAGCTTGGGCACGTGCGGGCGGATGGCGTCGGCCATCGCGTCCACCTTGCGATCCCGTTCACGCACGGCTTCGAGCGAGCTGGCATAACTCGGCACTTTGTCAGCCTCCCGCTTGGCGGCGAACTCCAGTGCGGTCCGCGCGAGTTCCGCCCGCGCCTGCACGCCCTTGTCGGTGGACACCGACTTGAACAACTCCTGAGCCGCTACCTTCGGCGAGCCGAAGGCGTAGTTCGGCTGTTGCGGGCCGCGGGCCGAGAAGCCGGTGGCGATGCCGTTCAGGGTGCCGCGGGCGTTGCCCCCGCCGAGCGGGAAGCAGGCCAACTCGACGTGCTCCATCGGCGACGGGAACAGCTTGGCCAGTTCGAAATCGACCGTCGCCCACTTGATGGAACCCACCCGCTCGTTCGCCTTGAACACGCCGAGCGACGAGCACCAGGTGTGGTGCCCGGTGGTACACATCTTCCCCGACAGCCCCTGGAGGATGGTCAGGTCGCTCTGATGGGCGGCCAGCGGCTTCATCCACTCGGGCAGTTCGTGTTTGGCCAGGGCCAGGTCGAGCGGACCCTTCTTCGCCTCCGTCGCCGCGTCGTCCTTGCTCAGCGACGGCGGCACCATGACCGACGGGAACAGACCGTTCCCTTTGTGCAGGAAGATGAACCGCATGGGCGGCTTGGCGTCGGCCGGTTTCGCCCGCAACACCTGCGGGGTGAGCGCGAGCGACGTGGCCCCGACGGCCGCGGTCGCCATGAACTGTCGGCGAGTGGTCATGCTCAGTTCCCCACTTTCTTGCGGTAGATGAACGAGTCGGAGGTCAGCAGCGACACGACGACGGCTTTGAAACTGCCGCCGCTCTTCAGGTAGGCCTGGTCCGCGGCGACGAGCGTCCGCGAGTCGGAGGGCAGCTCGTTGCGACCCAGGAAGAAGCGGAAGGAGTGGCGGATGATCGACTGCCGCACGCGGTCGGACTTCGCCAGCCGGTCGATCAGTTCGAACGAGTCCTTCACCGGCCCGTCGAGCTTCGGATCACCCGTCCCGGAGAGAACCCCGGTCGTGTTGATCGGTTTCGTCTTGTACACGTCGAAGCTGGACTTGCCGTTGCCGGTCTTGATGAGGTTGTCCGGGTGTTCGAGCGGTTCGATCGTGCGGAAGCGGCCGAAGTCGTCGAACTGTTCGAGCGGGTAGCCCAGGTCGTTCATGCGGCTGTGGCACTTGACGCACGCAGTCGCCTGGGTGACGGACTGCACGCGCTCGCGGAGCGTCTTGGGGGCGTCATCCGGCACTTTGGCATCGACGGTGATGGGCACGTCCGGCACCACACCGGCGAGCAACTTCTCGCGGATCCATTTGCCCCGGCGAATCGGGTCGGAGGCGGTGTTGGCGGAGAACGCCACCAGCCACGCCGGGTGCGTCAGGATACCCTTGCGGTTCGGCAGGGCGAACGGCTGCACCGGCTGGTAGTCCAGTTGGTCGTTGCCGCCGTACTTGCCCCCCTGGCCGGGCATCGACGGCAGGTTGTAGAGGGGCGAGTGCCAGAACTGGTTGCCGTGAGCCCACGGCAGGATGGTGAACGGCGTGTGCCCCTTGCCGAACGTGTACTCGAAGTGGGTCATCAGCCGGACGACGCTGTTGTCGTGGTTCACCTTGCTCTTCCCGGTGACCCCCTTCGGGTCGATGTACTTCTTGAACACGTCGGCGTGCTCTTCGGCCACCTTCTCGGGGTCTTTCTTCCAGTCGGTGTCTTTGAGCGCGTCGTACACCGCCTTCCACTTGTCGATTTGTGCTTGCCCCTTCTCGTTGTCGGTGGGGTGGTACACGAAATACTTGTCGGTGGTGAGCAGCGTCTCGAACACCGCCTGGTCTCGATCGACCGCCCACAGCACCACCCGGTCGGCCTCGTCAATCAGGCGGCCCGGCGTCTGCGTGTTCCCGCGGTCGGCGTTCACGAAATGGCCGTCCGCCCGCTTCCCATCCTTGAACACCTTCACCGCCGTCGGGTAGCCGAAGAACTCGCGGAAGAAGCGGACGAGTCGGGGGTGAGTGGAGACCGTCGGGGCGAAAAAACCCAACGACTGGTCGATCGGCCCGGCGTGGTAGGTCTTGTCGGCGAGCAGGCGGAGCACCTCCCGCTCGTAGTCGGCCGGCGTGGTCAGTTTCCCACTGTCGGCCGCCTTCAGCAGTGCGGCGTCCGGCCCGCGGTCGCCCAGAGCGTAAGCGATGGCGTAGGCGGCTTCTCGCGGCGACAGCGGCACCCGCCCAGACTCGTCCGGCTGGCCCGCGCCGAACTCCAGCCGGTAGACGAACTCCGACTCCAGCAGCACCGCCTTGAGCACCTGCCGCAGCCCTTCGGAGTTGCCCGCGACCTTGATCGCCGCGCGTGTCAGGTCGAGGTACTGCCCGAGTTCGGTGTCAGTCGCCTTCCGTTGAAGCACCAGACCGAATTGCGTCTGCACGGCCGCCTTGATCTCGTCGTCCGTCGGGGCGGTCTTCTTGGTCGCCACTGCCTCGAACGCGGCCGGCGTCGCCTTCGGTGCCCACTTGTCTTTCGGGTCATCGGGCAGCGCTTTCGCGTCCCCGGCCTTCACCCGTGCGGCGTGCAGTTGCTTGGTGGCGATCCATTCGGCGTTGGTCAGCATCACCAGCAGGTGGCTGCCGTTGAGCGGGGTCAGGTCGTAGTACCGCACGCCGGGGTGGTCGGGCAGCACGAACGGGTTGGTCACGCCGTAGAAGCCGCTACGCCGAAAGGTGTCCCGCTCCTTGCCCTCCAACTGGAACACGTCCAGAACGCGCTCGGCGAAGGTCTGCGGGCTGACCAGCCAGCGGCGGGCGGCGGTGAACGGCTTGTCGGTGTTCGAGCCGTCGAACAGGGCGGTGTGATCGACGTAGTTGCCGGCGTCCGGGTACGGCAGGCGGTCGTCCAGCTTCGACGCCTTGTGCGCCCGCAACTCGATCCGCACCCAGTCTGCCAGCACTTTCACCTCACCCGCGGCCATCCGGGCTTCCTTCGGCGGCGGCATCATGTGGAAGAAGAGTTGGTCCTGCACCTTGTTCAGCGTGTCGAGCCGCTCGTTCGGTTTGAGCTCGGCGAGGTCGTCCAGCCGCACGCCCCCGCTCGCCTTCACCCCGTGGCAGTCCACGCAATGTGTGGTGAGCACAGCCTGCACGCCCTTCGGCACGGTCAACGCCTTCGGGCCGTCGTCGCCGCGGGCGGTGGGGCCGACGCCGATGACGCACAGCACCGCGAACACGCACGGCCAACCACCGCCGAAACGCGTCGTCGTGCGGTCGCTGCTACGCATCGGTTCCCCCCTCGTTCGCCGGACCATTGGCCGTGCCCGGATGCCACCTACAATTGTGACACTCTGGGGTATCGCCCCGCGGAAAAAAAGTGACGAATCTAGGAAGCCATCGAATGGCCCGACAGTCGCCCCGTGTGGCCATCATGCTCGACCTCCAGTGGCCGTTCAAGCGGCACTCGGAGGTGTTCGCCGGAGTGCAGCGGTACGCCGAGGAACACGGGTGGGTGTCGATCATCGATGAGTTCGCCCACGACACCATTCGGCGCAAGCGGAGCGCCGCGGAGCGGTACGACGGCATCGTGGCCCGCGCGAACCACCCGCTCGCGCGACAAGCCAGCAAGTTCGGCGTGCCGGTGGTGAACGTGTGGCCCAGTTCGCCCGCTCGCCACCTGCTGCCCGGCGTGTTCCCCGATTCGACCGAAACCGGCCGGCTGGTCGCCGAACACCTGCTGGCCCGCGGCTTCCGCACCTTCGCCACCCTCACCTCACCGAAGAACGTGGACAACGAGCTGGAAGTGGCGGAGTTCACACGCGTCGTCCGCGAGGCCGAGTTCGGGTGTGCGTCGGCGTACATCCCACAACACCCCCAGCGCGACCTGTCTCACTGGCGGAAGACGGTGCAGCTCATCGACCGCGCGATGAGCCGGTGGACGCCGCCGGTCGGGGTGTACGTCGGGCAGGAGGTGTACGGGCGGATGGTGGTGCAGGCCGGGCACCGCCGCGGGTGGCGGATTCCGGACGACGTGGCCGTCGTCGCCGGCAAGAACCAGGAGACGTTGTGTGAACACCCACGCCCGTCGCTCACCAGCGTCGAGGTCGGGTACGACCGCATCGGGTACGCGGCGGCCGAGTTGCTCGCCCGACTGATGGCCGGGCAGGCGCCACCGCTCGCGCCGATCCGACTGCCGCCGCACGGGCTGGTCGTCCGCGAATCGACGGACTTCTTCGCCGTCGATCACCCGGTCGTGGCGGCGGCGCTGGCGTACATCTCGGCCCACAGCCACCGGCGGATCGGACCGGACGACGTGGCCGCGGCGGTGGGGGCCGAGACGCGGACGTTGCAGAACTACTTCCGAGCGACCATCCAGCGGCCCATCGCCACCGAAATCCGCCGCGTTCGGATCGAGCGGGCGAAGCGCGAGTTGGCCCAGAGCGACCGCCCACTCGATGCCATCGCACGGGACGTCGGGTTCGGGAACATCCAGCGGCTGTACGAGGTGTTCCGCCGCGAACTGGGTGTCAGCCCCGGCGAGTACCGCAGTCAGCGGGTGTCGAAGGGTGGTGTTCGTTCGCACTGAGCGGAAGCCGTACCGCCCGCACGTCGAACACCGGCGACGCGGGAAGCGGTCACCACAGCCGCCCGCCGTTGCACGGCCTCCATCGCGTGCGTGAAATTGTCTGGGATCGTGGACCCTCCGCAAGCAATCGTGGGATACGGGGACGAGTTCCTCCGCACGTCCGGGCTGGCACCACACGCCGCGGCCCTCTCGCGGGAGAGTTACACCCAGTGGGAATACTGGCTCGCCCGCTACCACAAGAAGACGTGCCTGGTCGACAACATCGAGCCAGCGGCCAAGCGGGAAGACGGGTTCGTGCCGACGGCCGATGAGGCGGCCGAGCAGGCCGAGCACCTGGACCGCAACCGCCACACGTTCGACGGCCGGGCGGCGGCCGGCGGGCCGTGGCAGATGGCGACGCGGGTGATGGTGAGCCTGATCCACGGCGGCACGCTCGCCGTCCCGAACGAACTCGGCCCGTCGGCCGTCGTCCTGGGTTTCCGCCACGGCACTGCCGGAGACTCCGTGTCGTCCGGGGCGATCCGGTGGAAGGGGCGGACGGTGCCGCACCACCCCGCAGGCGGTGTCGCTGGCCAAGGGGTGAGAATGCGTTGTGCGAGCGGCTGACGGACCAGCTGCACCGCGGCAACCGCGCGCTGGCCGAGGAGCACATCCAGGTGCGGTGCGTGGTCGAACTGGTGTTGCCCGAGGAACTGCCCACCCGCCTGCTCCGGGAGTGGAATTTCACGCACGAGGGGCGGCGGAGTGTGTGTCTCCGGACGGGGCGGCGGACGGGAGGACGATGGGCGACAGGTTCGGGTCAGGGCGAAGTGGCATGGGAAGGGCACTCGGGTGGTGGACAGTGATCAACCCAGGCAGTCCGGCCGGAGTGTCCGCGGGCGTGAGACCATCCGACACATTTCATAACGAATGTATTCTCCCCCGCGGCGCTGTTCAAAGGGATTCCCCACGGCGGGACTGCCCTCCCCAGCCGACCCGGTGCGCCGTACCCTGCCGTCACTCCCCAGGGAGTGGCCGGCCGAATTCCGTCCGGCCCCTGTTTCGACCTCCCACGAACCAGACCAGGAGCGAGTCATGCGCAAGTTGGCGACCATCGCGGCAGCGGTGTTGGTCCTCTCCGGCATCGCCCGCGCGGAGCCGGTGAAGGTGCTCATCATCACCGGCGACCACGGGCACGACTGGAAGACGACCACCCCGCACCTGAAAGACCTGCTCACGAAGGCGGGGCACAAGGCGGACGTGACCGAGGCGCCGTCGAAAGACCTGACGGCCGACACCCTGGCCAAGTACGACGTGCTGCTGCTCAACTACCGCGACACCGCCAAGGGGGCGAAGGACAACCCCGCCAGTGTGTGGAGCGACGACAACAAGAAGGCGTTCACCGCGGCCGTGAAGGGGGGCAAGGGGCTGGTGGTGTATCACCACGCGTCGTCGGCGTTCGTCGGCGAGTCGGACTTCGCCAAGGAGTTCGAGACGGTGATCGCGGGCGGGTGGCGGAAGCAGGGCAACCACGGGAAGATGCACGAGTTCACCGTCTCGCCCCGCAACAAGGAGCACGTTGTCACGAAAGGCGTGGCCGAGTTCAAGCACGGGCGGGACGAGTTGTACCAGAATTCGCTCGTGCCGACCGGCGCGGAGGTGCTCATGACAGCCTTCTCCGACAAGGAGAAGGACCCGAAGAACACCGGCAAGCACGAACCGGTCGTCTGGGTGGCGGAGTACGGGAAGGGTCGCGTGTACCACAACTCGCTCGGCCACGACGTCGAGGCGATGAAGAGCAGCTCCGGGTTCGCGGTGCTGCTGGTGCGAGGGGTGGAGTGGGCCGCCACCGGCAAGGCGAGCTACACCGGCGAAGCGAAGAAGGAGAAGTAGAATCCACCTGCCCCGAGGGGTGACCGCGTTCGACCGTAGCGCGAGCGAGGGGCGATCCACCAGCCCGCAGAGGTGGCTCGCCCCGCGCTCGCGATACGGGTGCAAGGGTACCATCAAGCGTTCTCCGCAAGGGGTGGCGGTACGCCGTTCGTGCGAATCGCTACATCACCTGGAATTTCAGACGTTCTCGCACGAAAAACGCCTTCGCCGACGACGACTTCCGGCACCCTCGCAATAGGTCGGCGCGCGTCGGGGGAACGGGACGGGTGGGGTCAAGTGGTGGCACAAGAGGCTACTTGAATGAGATCGCCGGTGCGACTGGTTTCGGCTTGGTCCGACGCAGGCGGCGGGTCGTCACCACGGCATCCGTGATAAACACCGTCACCGCAGCCCACACGCATCCCATCGCCGCCCAGCGGTCCCACGTCAACTGTTCGCCCAACACGGCCACCGCGAGCAGCAACTGCACCGTCGGCGAGATGAACTGGATGAACGACTGCGTGAGCAGCGGCAACCGCCGCACGCTGAGGATGTACGTGAACAGCGGCACGACGGTGATGACCCCGCCGAGCAGCAGCCAGCCGGTCGTCGCAGGGTCCCGGAGGAACACCCCCGCTTTGCCGAGCGGATCGGTGCCACCCGAACCGAACCAAATGACCACACCCACGCACGGCAGGCTGAGCAGCAGCGTTTCGACCGTCAGCCCGGTGCCGCTGTCCACAGGCAACTTCTTCCGCATCAGCCCGTACAGGCCGAAGGTGAACGGCAGGGCGAGTGCCAGCCAGGTAAAGTTGCCGGCCGCGACGAGCGGGATCGCCACCCCGACGGCGATCAGCGCGAGCGCCGGGTAGTGCAGCGGGCGGAGGCGTTCGCCGAGAAACAGGGTGGCGAGGAAGGCGTTCGCCAGCGGCATCATGTAGTAGCCGAGGCTGGCCTCCGCCACCTTGTCGCTGACGGTGGCGTAAATGTAGAGCAGCCAGTTGCCGGACAGCAGCACGGCGGACGCGAGCAACCCGAGGAGCAGTTTCGGGGTGCGAAGGACTTGCCAGAGGGCCACGAACCCGCCGCGGGTGAGGGCCACCACGCCGAGCATGAGCGGCAGCGACCAGAGGATGCGGTGGGCCAGAATTTCCAGGGCGGGGGCGTGCTTCACCTGGAAGAAGTAGAGCGGCACCGCGCCCCAGCAGGCGTAGGCGATGACGCCGAACATCAGGCCGCTGCGGAACTGCGACTGGGACGGTGCGGACAACACGAGCTCCGGGAATGTCAGCCGCCGCTGGTCACGGGCGGTTCGGGTGTCGGTTCGGGCTGGCAGACCGCTTCGCGGGTGAGCCGAAGCAGCCGGGCGAACCGCCACGATAGCCAGCCGCCGATGCCGCACGAGGTCAGGATCACCAGCACGGCGATCACCTTCGCCGGGACAGACACGCCGGCGGCGTCGGCGTTCGCGTCCATCCCACCGGCCGACAACACCAGTGCCACCACACCCAGGCACAGGCAGCCCATCACTGCCACCATCCCGAACACCACCGCCACCGCGTACCGCCCGGTGTGCCTCGCCGCCTGCCTGCCGGCGACATCCCAGAGCAGCCGGTTGACCACCGCCAGGAACGCGAATTCGAGCAGCACGCCGATCAGCCCGGCGGACAGGCCGATGAGGATGAACCCGCCGGCCGCGGGGGGAAGCAGCGTGATGACCGGGCGGCCGATGACCAGAGGCACAACGGCCAACACCCCGGCCGCCGACAGCCCGGCCCCGGCCGTGGCCGCCGCCACCCACCCACCGAGGGCGTAGCGGTTGGCCACCGCCCGACAGTACAGATACCCGCGGAGGCGGAGTACACACCCGCCGCAGGCGAACACGAACCACCAGCCGGACAGCAACAACTGGCCTGGTGGCAGCCAGCCGGGGTGCTCGTCGGGCGGGGGGTGGCCGATGATGACGCGGAGGAGGAACGAGGTGGCCACGCCCAGGGCAGCAGTGGCGAAGGCCCACACGCTGACCGAGAGTAGGTTTAGGCCGCGGGTAACGCCGTGGCGGAGGGGTGGCGGCAAGACCGGGGAGTCGGTGGCGGCTTCGCGTGGGTGCTGGCGGCGAGGCACGCGAACCGGCTCGCCACATCCGGGGCACGACACCAGCACGGCGGCCGCGGGGTTCACCCGCAGGTCGGTGCCACAACTCGGGCAGCAGAACAACAGCCCCATGCCCCACCCCCCTCGGGGTCACGCGGCGGTGCCATGGGCGTCCAGCCAGCCGGCCATCGCCCCCCGAGCCGCCCCGACCATCCGCAAGTGCATCAGCCACACCAGCAGCCCGACCAGCAGGCAGACGGCCGGCGGGATGAGCGATTGATAGGCGCCGGCCGGGTCGAACAGCGGGCCGACGTTCTTCTCCCACTGCCCGGCCACCATCTCGTTCGTCTCGCGGCCGACTTCGTAGGCCGGGTTGTCGGTCAACTGCTTCCGCTGCTCGTAGACGGTTCGCTCCGGGGTCTCCTTCTTCACGACGTACCGCGGGAACTCCTCGGTCACATTGCGGGTCGCGTACCCCGGCGCCCAGAGGCCGAACTGCGGGCCGGGGATCACCGCCCCCGTGCCCACCAGCCCGATGAGTACCAAGCCGAGCAGCATTTGGTAGCGGGTGGCTCGGGCGGCCGGTTTACCGTCGGCGAGCGCCGACCCGACCCGCCCGACGGCCGACGCGAACCAGAACTCGCCCACCGCCACCGCCGCAACGCCGGCGAACAAGCCCACCCGCTGGATCAGGCCGACGACGCTGTCGGCGGCGAACAGCGGGCCGCCGGCGTCGGGCAACGCCGGCTCCCCGGTGCACAGGGCGAACACGTTCGGGTAGATTGTGGCAAGTCCGGCGCACAGGGCGATGAGTGTGCCCAGAGCCGACAGCATGGCCGGCCCGCCGACGGCCGACCGCTTGGGGGCGGCGGCGAACCCGAGCCGGCCGAACAGGTTGAGCAGCAGCGCGAGCAGCACCGTCCCGCCAACGGCGAAGAGTGGAACGGC
Organism: Planctomycetia bacterium; assembly: GCA_031387445.1. Lineage (GTDB taxonomy): Bacteria > Planctomycetota > Planctomycetia > Gemmatales > Gemmataceae > JALHQU01. The sequence continues at coordinate 3,773 of JANNDF010000329.1, read as the reverse complement.
GGTCGTCAGGGTGAGGTCTTTCACGCCGAACAGGCCGGGGCCGGGGTCGGGGAGGAGATCCGGCTTGAACGACAGGGCAATGTAATACGCCGGCAGTAGCACCACCGGGACGACCAGCAGGAAGTTGGCCGCCTGCACCCACATCAGCCCGCCGCGGCTCTTCTTCCACGCCTTCACCGTGCCCTCGGTCGGTGCACCGGTCGTGGCCGCTTTCGGCACGGGGGTGGGGCTGCCCTTGCGGGCGAACGGGTCGCTCGCCCGCTGGGCGTCGGCCCGCTCGGCCGGCGCTTTGGCCCGTTGAGGCGGGGCGGGGTCGGGGTTGCCGCTGTTGAACGGGATGGACGACCGGCCGGGGTTTCCGCCACGCGGCGACTCGGCGGAGGCACCAGGCGGAGGGCCGACCTGCGGGCCGAGGGCGAAGTCGGCGAACGACGGCGGCCGCTGGCCGGGCGAAGCGGCCGGGGCGTCGGGCAGTTCGGTGGCGCTCCCGGCGGCGGCCGCCGGGATGGGCAGAATGTTGCCACAGGTCGGGCACCGCCCCCGCTTGCCGCCGGCGTCGTCCGGGGCGTGCAGAACACCGCCACAGTTCGAACACGTCACCTTGATCGGCATGGCCGTCTCCGAGCGGTTGTGCGAGACCTGTAGCGGACAGTGTACCGCCCCCGGTCGGGGAAACCATCCGACTCCACTCGCCGGCCGATCCCGCCCGGAGGGGGCCATCCGACTCGAACGAAAGAGCGGGCGGTTGACCCGCCCACGTTCCGTTACTTCTTGTATTTTTTCGTGCTGCGCAGTTTGTGCTTCCGCTTGCGGTTCCGCTTCTTGGCGGCGTTTCGCAGGGCTTTGCTCGCGTGCTGAATCCCCATTGGGGTGGCTCCGGTAGTGACAAGTGGAAGGGGTGATTGTACAGCCCTCCGGAGTTCTGTCACGGCGAAATGCCGGGCGGTTCGGCCGGTGGCTTTTCGCCCCGCCGGACCTACCCTTTCCGGAACGGGCGAGCGCGACCCCGAGGGCCGAACGTGCAGGAAACACAGTGTCCGCAGTGTGGCGAGTGGCTGGGCGTGCCGCCCGAGTTCGCCGACCGGCCGGTCAAGTGCGGGGCGTGCGGGCGGGTGATCCAACCGCACGAGCGGCACTCCGCCCCTCCTCCACCCCCGCCGTCACGCTCCGCCCCACAATTCCCACGAGACGATGATACCCCGGCCTCCCGCGGCCCGCGGTTCCCCGACCAACCGCAAGACGAAACCTACGCACCCCCGCGAAAAAAGGGCGGGATGTTGTGGGTGTGGCTGCTGCTCGGGTTGGGCGGATTCGGCTTCTGCTGTTGCGGCGGGGTGGGGTTGCTGTTCCTGGCCGCCGCCAACGGCAAGTGGGAGTCGTACACGCCCGACAACGGGGCGTTCACCGCCGAGTTCCCGATCAAGCCGGTCCACCAGGAAAAAACCTTCAAGTGGAAGGACGACGCCACCGGAACGAGCCAGGAGTACGCGGCCATCCTCTGGGTTCAGGGGCAAGGGGTCGGCGTCCACTACGCCGACCTGCCGAAGTCGATGAAGCCGATCCGCCCGACGGACAAGAAGTTGCTCAAACTCGGGCTCGAAGACTTCAAGGCAAACTCCACTAATTTTACAGTGCTTTCGGAGACTCCGCTCACCGTTGGCAAGTATGAAGCGATGGACATCGAAGGCACCATGACCGACCCGAAGCAAGGGTTACTCCAGGTGTCACTGCGGGTGATGATCGTCGGCGACCGGGTGTTCACCCTCATCGCCGCGGGCAAGGATAAGAAGAAGATGCAGCCCATGCGGGATCGGTTCTTCAACTCGTTCAAACCGGCCGAGCCGAAGGATACACCAGCCGACCCGAAGGAGAAGTGAGCATGGCCCAGACCATCCGCATCGGTGTCGTGACCGTGTCCGATCGCGCCAGCCGCGGGGTGTACGAGGACCGTGGCGGGCCGGCCGTGGCCGACTGCCTGCGTGAGATGCTGGCCGGCGAGTGGGAGGTGGTGACGCGGCTCATCCCCGACGAGCAGGAGCAGATCGAGTCCACCATCACCACCCTGTGCGACGACGAGGGCTGTTGCCTGGTGGTGACGACCGGCGGCACCGGCCCGGCCCGGCGGGACGTGACCCCCGAGGCGACGGAAGCGGTGTGCCAGAAGATGTTGCCGGGGTTCGGCGAACTGATGCGGGCGGTGTCGCTGAACGCCGTGCCGACTGCGATCCTGTCGCGACAGACGGCCGGCGTGCGGGGGGCGTCGCTGGTGGTGAATTTGCCCGGCAAGCCGTCGGCGATCCGAGAATGCCTGATGGCGGTCATGCCGGCCATCCCGTACTGCGTCGATCTGATTGGCGGCCCGCGGCTGGAAACGAACGCCGTCGTGGTGACAGCGTTCCGGCCGAAAGTGTAGGTCGCGGTCGAAAGGCCTCGCAGGGGACTTGAGGCCCGACGGCCGACCACCTTATTTGAACAGGCGGTTTGCCGTCGGCCCTCGCTCCCCCTTCGGGTCGCACGACCGCGACCTACTTGGGGTTACTTCTCGCAGCAGGAGGCGGCCACGTCGCAGCAGGCCGCGCCCGTCTCACAGCAGCCCGACTTCTTCACCTTCGCGGTCTTGTGTGCGGCTTGCGCTTCGCAGCACGCGGCGCCGGGGTAGCAGCAGTCGCTGCCGGCGGTGCAGCACGCCTGCGTCGCACAGCAGTCGGACGCCGGGTCGCAGCATACCGCGCCGGGCTGACAGCACGACTCCGCCTTGGCCGCCGGCTTCGCCGCGGCCATGTACACGCCGCCACCGGTCAGCCCGAGCACCGCCACCACGAGCACGCCGGCCAGGATCTTTGAGACCATGATTCGACTCCAGGAATGTTGAACGAAATGGATCGACCGCATGCGGGGTTATTCCCCGCGGGTGTACTGCTTCCGGATCAGTCATCAGCGGAGTGGGCTAACAGCGCAAGACGTGGTGCGCGTAGAGGCGATCCGCCGTGGTGAGGAGCGGCAACTCCCGCAAGCCGACGACCGGGAGTAGGGCGACGACCACCGACCGAACCGGCTGTGGCGGTTCGACCGACACGACGACGAGCAGGCTGTCGAACGTCGGCACGTTCGGCTTGTCGGCCGGCACCGCCGTCGCCAGCACGCAGCAGCACGGGGCGCACGGGCAAGGCACGCGCGGTTTTTTCGAGGCGTCGTCGGCCGGCCGGGGCGATTCCTTCTTGCAGTGCGGACAACAGTCGTCCACCGGTGGGGCTTTCGTCACCGGCCCGGCAACGGCGTTCGCCACCCGCGTCGGCCCGCAGCAACAAAGCCACGGCCCGGCGAGTTGGGCGCCCGTCAACACGATGGCCAGGATCAGCCGCATCCCGGGACGCACCTCGGAAAGGAATCTTCCCCAACGGCGATTGTATACCCCGTCCGCGGGCGGAGTTCAACACTGAGTTTCCCTTGCCCGCCCCCGTCCCCCCGCTAGAATCCTACTTTCGTCTCTTACGACCGGCAGGCCGAGGGTACTCCGTCATGGCACACAAGAAGGGACAGGGGTCGGTCAAGAACGGCCGCGACTCGAACGCCAAACGGCGTGGCATCAAGAAGTATGCCGGCGAGGTGGTGACCACCGGCAGCATCCTGGTGGTGCAGTGCGGCACCAAGTGGCACCCCGGCGCGAACGTCAAGCGGGCGAGCAACGACTACCTGTTCGCCCTGTGCGACGGGAAGGTGTACTTCACGTCCGAAGGGCGAAAGATCAACGTGGAGCCGGCTGGCGAAGCGGC
>JANNDF010000670.1:0-7160 GCA_031387445.1 Planctomycetia bacterium | reverse complement strand
GAAATGAGTCGTCGCCAAGTCACACTCGAAGGCCTCACCCCGGACGAGATTCTGTCCCTTCCCGACGACCACATCGAAGCACTCGTATTGTGCGGCGAGCCACTGGTGTTCCACGCCGGCACGTCGGAAATCCTCGGACGTTTCTGGGTGGCTGCCGATTCACTCGTCTTGGAATTGGGGCACATTGAGGGTGGCGGCGAAGGCGTGTTACCGACTCTCGCTGTGCTGGCGGAAAGGTATGCTCGGCGACGAGAGTTGGCGGTCATCGATTGGCGGGTTCACGCACTGAACTGTGCTCGACCGAATCCGAAACTTCGGCCGCTCCTCGAACGACGTGGATTCACAGTCGCCGATGTGCCGGGAACAGGGCCGTGCTACAGGTTGCTTCGAGCGCTTGGGTAGCCAGCCCTGAAGTCTTTAAGGCCGGCGGGTCGTCGCGGTCAACGGGCGTGATGACGTGCCGGCCATTTCGCACGACTGACAGCGATCCCCGCTCGACCCGCCCTACAAGATCGGCACTAACGAAAGCGGGCCGCGGGTTGCCCCGCGGCCCGTGAACGGCACGGCCCCGCTTCCTGGGTCGTGCCGGTTGTCGCCTACCACCTCAATGCAATTCTCGGGGCCGGTTCGGACAGAATTTTCCAAAGTACTCCGCACCCTCCGGGTGCGGTTCCACTCAACCGCACCCGGAGGGTGCGGAATACTTTACTTCTTCGGCGGCATCGGCGGATCCACCTTCTTCGGACTCTCCCCGGCGGGCAGAAGTTCCTTGATCAGCGTGCCGTTGTCGCCGTTGTACAGCCGCACGATGCCCTCCTCCCCGCCGTGGGCCACGATCTTCCCGTCGCTGCTCACCGCCACCGCGTACAGGAAGTCTTTGGCACCGGCGAACGCCCGCATGTTGTTGCCGTTGTCGGCGCTCCACTGGATGCTCCCGCCGTCGCCCCCGCAGGTGATGAAGTTGGCCGTCTTCGGCACGAACACCAGCCGCGTCGCCTGGTTCTTGTGGGCGTTCACGTCGCGGAGTTTCTCCCCCTTCTCGTAGTCCCACACCTTCACCATCTTGTCGGCGTCGGCCCCGCAGCTCACCAGCTTCTTGCCGTCGGCCGTCCAGCCCACGTCCAGAACGTGGTTCGTGTGCCCCTCGAACGACTTCACCAGCTTGCCCGCCGGCACCTCGAACACCTTCACGAACTTGTCCGCCCCGCCGCTCGCCAACAACTTACCGTCGGGCGAGAAAGCGACCCCGAACACCTGATCCGAGTGGGCGTTCTTCACTTCGATGATGAGCTTGCCGGCCGCGTCGAACAGCTTCACTTCGCCGTCCTCGGTCGGGGCGCCGCCGCCGGTGGCGAACGAGTTGCCGTCCGGGGCGTAGGCGATGGCCACCACGCGGTCGGCGAACCCGGTCACGCGGGCCTTCGGCTTACCCGTCGCGGTGTCCCACAGGGTCAGTTCCTGAAAGCTGCCGGTGGCCAGCGTCTTGCCGTCCGGGCTATACGCCATCGCTTCCACCAGCGAGATGTGGGCGGCGGTCGCCGGCTTGCCGTCGCTCGTCTTCAGGTCGGGGTCGGTCAGCGTCACTTTGAACTCGCCGGTTTTGGCGTCGAACAGGTGAACTTGATTCCCGCGGCCGGCGGCGACGACGGCCTTGTCCGGGCTGATGGCGACGGCCCGCACCGGCTTGACGAGCGCCGGCGGCAGGGAGAGCGTCACCTTGCGGGTGATTTTCACGTCCACCGCCGGCGGCTTGGCCCCCTGGTCGATCCACAGTTTGAGCAGCGCGAGTTCTTGCGGGGAGAGCGGGTCGCCCTCGTTCTTCGGCGGCATGATCGGCGCCTTCTGGTGGGCCGACCGCAGGAACAGCGAACTGTCGGCCGACTTGCCGGCCGCGAGCACCCCGCCGGTGGTCGCCCCGCCCTTCATCATGCTGGCGTAGGTGCTCAGGTCGAGCTTGCCCTCGGTGATCTTCCCGGCGTGGCACGCCTGGCACTTGGCCGCCAGGATGGGCAGGATTTCCTTCTCGAAGCTGACCGCGTCGGTCCGCTTCAGGTCGGCGATGGGGAGCGGCTTGGGCGGGGGCTTCTTGGTGTCCTTCGGCTCGTCGGCGAACAGTACGGCCGGGAGGAGCAACAAAGGGAGTAGAGAGCGGGGCATATTCAGTGGCTCGTGGTGTGGTCGGGTGGGATCAATCCGAGGAACACGGATGACACGGAAGAAGGCAGGGATGAAGAGGATCAGAAGAATTCATCTGTTCAGATCCTCTTCATCCCTGCCTTCTTCCGTGTCATCCGTGTTCCGTTCTGTTGTTCCTGGCAAACGAAACCGGGTCACTTCTTCTTCGCTTCCGCCACGGTGCGGAGGTTCGGCACCTTCACCTCGTGCGAGATCGGGAACTTGCCGTGCACGGTGGCGGTGGCGGTCAGGGTGAACTGCACGGCGGCGTCCTTCACGTCGGCGGCCACGGTGATCGGGATCATCACCTCGTCCTTGCCCGCGGGCACCACGGCGTCCTTCACCGTCACGCCCTTCACGTCGGCCGGCAGCGCGACTTTCACGACGAACTCGCCGGTGTAGTCGGCCTGCCGTTCCACCTTCACCAGCAGTTCGGCGGTGGTGCCGGCCTTCAGTTGGTTGTTCGCCGGCGGGGTGACGGTGAACTTACCCAGGGTGGTCGGCAGCACCGTCACCTCGATCGGCTCGGCGAACGCCTGCACCACCGCGTTCGTCTTCTTGTCCTTCTGGTTCGGGTCGCGGAGGAACGACACCTGCGTGTCGGCTTGCAGGTGGATGCTGTACACGCCCGCCACGGCGGTCGGCCGCACGTCCACCGTCAGGGCGCCGTCGCCCTTGTCCTTCGGGATGGTCATGTTCGGGTTGTTGCCGTCGCCCCCTTGCACGCCCAGAGCCGACTGCTGGCGGTTCACCTGCGTGGACTCGAACCGCACGTTCACCGGGTTGGCCCGTGCCTCGCCGCCCTGCCACGTCACCTTCACCGGCACCACCAGCTTGTCGCCGGGCTTCACGTACAGCGGGAAGACGGCGGGGATTTCCGTGTCCTTGCCGTCCTTGTCTTTCGTCTTCACTTTCACGCCGGGCAGGTCCACGGCCACCCGCATTTGTGCCTTCTCCGGCCGCACGGCCAGGATGAAGTCGCGGTCCATTCGGGTGATGGTGGGAGTGTTATTGTTCGCCTGCACGCTCCAGGTGATCTCGGCCGGGCGGGCGGCGTGCGTCACCGGCTTGTCGGCGATGGTGGCCGAACACTTCACCTTGATGGCCCCGGTGAACGCGGCGGACCCGTCGGCCACGCTCAGTACCAGAGTACCCCACCGCTGGCCTGTGCCGATGACGGTCGGCTTGGCGGTCACGCCGGCCGGCAGCCCCTCGGCGGTGGCCGTCACGGGTGCGGTGAACCCATCGCGGCGGTCGATGAACACGTCCAGGGCCAGTTGCCCGCCGGCGAACCCGAGCGGGGCGCCGCTCAGGTCGCGGCTCTTGGGCATGACCACCGCGCGGAAATCGGGGGCCGGCTTGCTCACCCGCAGGCGGTAACCGCACCGCGGGCCGTAGTTCACGTTCGCCTCGCGGCTGCCCACCAGTACCACGTACTTGCCGTCCGCCGGGGCGGTGAACTTGGCCGCCGCCGGGTCGCCGCTGCGGGTGAAGAACGTCTGCGGGTGCAAGCTGTCCGGGTCGTCGTCCTGCTCCTCCACCACGTTCCCCATGTTGCCGGTCGCGTTCTTCACCACGAAGAAGGTGTCCATGCCCGACCCGAGCCGGTCGGCGAACAACTCGAAGTGCAGCACGTCACCCTTCTTCGCCTCGAAGCCGAACCAGTCCTTGTCCAGTTTCTTGCCGATGGTGCCGACCACGTCGCACGGCACGGCGATGGCTTCGGCCGCTTCGAGCTTGTCGTTGCCGGCGTCCTTCTCGACGTGAATGACGGCGTCAGTGAAGAAAACGGGCACCGCGTTGGTGGAGCCGGGCAGGCGGTACTCGAACCCGTCTTGTAAGGCCTGCGGCGGGGCGACCACCTCGCGGAACGCCAGATTGTCACGGGCGGCGTCGGCCGGCGGGGTGATGGTCACGCTCAGCGACTCCACCGGCTTGCCGTCCACCGTCATGCCGTCCACCGGCTTCCCGCCGGGCAGGTTGCGGCCGTACACCGTCACCGGCGTCGCCTTGCCGGGGCTGATCACGTTCGGGAACACGGCGTCGATCCACGGGCCGGTGCTGATGCTCAGCCGGTAGAAGTGATCCGCGCTGCCGCTCTGGTAGGCGAACTCGCACACCCGCACCAGGTACTCGCCGTCGGCCGGCAGTGTCACGTCGGCCAGGGCGTCGTTCTCCCTGTCGTTGCGGTTGCCGCCCAGCCGCTTGCCGTCGGCCGCGAACACCTCGACCAGCGGGCGGCAGCGGCTGTCGATGCCGCTCGTGCGGCAGTTCACCAACACCCGCTGTTTCGCTTTGCCGGAGAACGAGTAGTAGTCCACGTCGGCGGTGTTGGCGATGGTGCCGTTCACCGTGCTGTTCAACTCCACCTTCTGCGCGTCGGGCACGTCGGCGTGCGGCTTGTCGGACTCCACCACTTCCGGCAGGGTGCCGACGACGAACGCGCGGGCGTTGCTCACCCCGTATTTCGTGACCACACGCACGTCGTGCGTGCCGACCGGCGCGTCGGCCGGCACCGTCACCTTGTATTTGTGCTTCGTCACCGGGGCTTTCGGGGTCGTCGGCGGCTTGGGCGGGTCCTTCTTATTCGGGTCAGGCTTCGGTTCGGGCGGAACGACCAGTTCAGCCGTGATGCCGGGATGGGAAAAGAGCAGCCCGATCGGGTCTTCCAGGTCGGTGCCGTTGACGGTGACCTCGACCGGTGTGCCGGCCTTCGCCCCCATCGGCATGACGCCACTCAGCCGCGGCTGCGGGAGGACGTTCTGCGGCGGCTGGGCGAGCGCGGGGAGCGCCAACAGCACGCCGAGGGCGGCGGCGCAAAGGCGGCGACACATGGGAGAACCCTCCGGGGAGAGTGAGCCGGCGAGCGGTCGGGGTGTGGGACGGTCTTCGGTACACGACGCGGGGACGGCCCCGGCGGTCTGGCAGGATGAACAGACTTTAACCCGGCGGAGGTGGGGGGTCAAGGAAGATGGCGGATCGATAGGGTGGCCGACTCTCGCCGAGAGTCGGAGTGGGGCCGATGCCTGGGAATCCCGCGTGGAGGGAGTGAATGCTTTTCACCCGCTGCACGGTTGTCACTCCTGCCACCGCCCCGTTCCGACTCTCGGCGAGAGTCGGCCACCCTAGCTGATCGCCGTCAGCCACCGCCGCACGGCGGCGTTGAACGGGGCGGCCGCTTCCAGGTTGGACAGGTGCCCGGCCCAGTAGAGCGTCTCGCTGGTCACGTCCGGCAGGTGGACCGCCATCGCATGCGCCGCCGTCGGCGGGGTGAGCGCGTCGTGCGCGCCGACGAGGGTCAGCACGGGGAAGTGGAACTCCTTCAGTGCGGCCATCGAATCCGGGCGGTCGCGGAGCGCCACCAGAGCCGCAGCCACCCCGGCCGGCGTTTGCGAGCCGGCCAGTTCCCGCACCCGCCCTTCGATGGCCACGTTCTGCCGGCGGGTGTGGTCGCTCAGCATCTTCGGCAGCATCTGTTCGATGAGCGCCGCCGGCCCCTGGGTGTTCACCAACTCAATCGCCTTCCCCCGGTTCGCCTTCGCGTCGGCGGTGTCCGCCTCGGCCCGCGTGTCGGCCAGCAGCAACCCGTTCAGCCGGTTCGGGTGTCGGCGGGCGAAGGCCAGGGCCACGTACCCGCCCATCGACAGCCCGCCGACCACGGCCTTCTCGATGCCGAGTGCGGTCAGCCACTCGGCCAGCGTGTCGGCGAGCGAATCGACCGTCCACCCGTCCGGCGGCAACGCCGACTCGCCCAGGCCGGGCACGTCGGGTGTCAACAGGCGGCACACGTCGTCCAATTCGGCCTGGGGTTCCCACATCCGGCGGTCGAGCGGGAAGGCGTGGACGAGGACGAGCGGAGGACCGCTCCCCAGGTCGCCGTACGCGAGGGTAGTGCCGGCGGGGGTAGTCCAGCGGGGCATGGGAGTGGCTCGATGATGAGGGTGGCCGGCTCTCGTCGAGAGCCGGTTCCAAATGTCGCTCTCGGCGAGAACGACCCACCCTCCAAGACTCATTTCACACGGAACTTCGCCACCACGGGCCGGTGGTCGGACGCCTTCGATTCGTTGATCACTCGCGTTTCGACGTGGTCCCACCCGACCGGGGCGAACGCGAAATCGATCCGCTGATCTGGGGCATCGGCCGGGAACGTCGGCGGACCGTCGAACGCCCCGGTGAATCGCCCACTCTCGGCCAACAGCTTGATCGGCTCCTCGGTCGGCTTGGCGTTGAAGTCGCCGGCCAGGACGCACGGCCGGTCACCGATCAACGCTAGCAACTCCTGTACCTGCACGGCGTTATTTTTGCGGCTGTAGCTGTCGTTGTGAAGGCTGCCGAGCAGCACCGCGTGCCCGCGGATCTCGGTGCTGGCGAACAACGCCCGGCGGCTGTTCTTCGTCTCCCAGAACGGTTTCCGCCCGTTCAACGACAGGTTCGCCACGGGTACGAGTGGGGTGCGAGACAGGATGGCGTTGCCGCCGACCACCCGGCAGAACGGCAGGCCGTAGCAGTAGTTCTCGCCGAACGCCCGGTGCGGCAACCCGATGCCGACGGCCAGTTCGTCCAGTTGATCGACCGGGCAAAGGGTACACTCGGTCATCACTTCGGACAGGAACACGAGGTCGGGGTTCTCGGCCCGCACCACCTCGGCCATGCGACCCATTCGCGCCCGCACGTTCTCGGTCGTGTCGAAACTCAGCCCGCTCTTGTGCGCGAACCCCTTCGCCACGTTGTACCCGACGACGGTGACGGTGTCGTCGGTCGGGGTCGGCGGGGTGATGCCCGGGTGGGAACTGACCACCGCCCGCTCGCCGTTCGACAACACGGTGCCGTTCAGGGTGAACAGCAGAAGGGGAACGACCACCAGGAGGAGCAGAATCAGCAGCGGGATCCGCCACCATCGGCGGCGTTTGGGGGCGGTCATGGGGATGGTCCGTTCGAGGCGAGCCGAGCACCCGAAGGTGCCGGGTAGATCATTCAACCGGCAC
>JANNDF010000668.1:0-8826 GCA_031387445.1 Planctomycetia bacterium | reverse complement strand
CATGATGGCGTACCGAGCGTTGAACTGGGTACACAGCCTCTCGAATAACTGCAACTCCTCAAGCCTCTGTTTCTGGATGAAGTACACCACCCCAAGCGCACCCGCGAACAGGGCGATGACGTTGCCAGGGACGTTGCCCGGCAGACTCAAGTACACGATCAGCGGCACTGCCACCAACACAGCGAGGGTGACGATCCACCAATAGTGTGCGAAGAGGAATGCCCGGACGGGGTGATTCAACTCAGGCTCCTTTCGCTCGTTGTCTCGCGCCGGGGTCGCCGGCTGATGCCGGCTCGCCCGCTCTACGAGAACCAACTACACTACCGCCATCGCCAGCACCGCCTTGCCGTCGAACACGGCGCGGCGGGCGAACGCGGTCATCGTCTTCAGCACCGCTTCCACGCCGGGGGTGTTCCACTCGCTCAGGCTGTCCGTGTCGGCCCACTTGCGGGCGAGCGGGCGGAGGTCGGCACCCCCCACGGTGGCCAGCCGCGTCACGAACTCCGGATGCACCCGCCACACGCTCACCGACCCGTCGTCCGGGTCCGAATCTTCAAACAGCAATTCGGATGCCGGCGAGTCGTCCGCCCGCAACAACGTCCACAACCCCTCCACCGCCTCGTCGTCCAGGTCGGCGAGGTCGAGGTGCGGCCAGTCGTCGAAGGCGTGCAGTTCGCACACGATCGACGCCACGTCCGCCGCCTCGTCCGGGGCGGCAATGAACCAATCACAACTCACGGGTCGCACTCCGTTGCGATTCCGCCGAATGGTGAGCCACCTGGGTGGACACCACCCGCGGTTCACCCGAATCCGGCGGCTTACGCCGCTCGGCTCGCCATCTGCCGCTTGGCCCAGTTGTCGGCCTTCCGCCGCATGATCCACCGCACCCCTCGGGGCCACGCCCGCCGGCCGAACCAGAGCCACCAACTGACGAACCCGACCGCCCGCTCGGGGGTGTTGTGCCGCAGGCTCTTCACCACCGCGTCGGCCACCTCGTCTGGCGGCTGGGCACCCTCGAAGTCCAGGTACACCTTGCCGTCGTTGCGGATCAGGTGGCGGTTGAGGTCGTCCGACTTCACCAACCCCGGCAGTACCAGCAGCACGTCGATGTCGTACCGGGCGAACTCGGCTCGTAGTGCTTCGGTCAGCCCGACGAGTGCGTGCTTGCTGGAGCAGTGTTCCGGCAGGCTTGGGATTCCCGCCCGCCCGCAGATGCTCGCCAGGTTCAGCACGGCAGGCTGGCGCCCGGCGGTGGCGCTGGCCAGCAGGTGCGGTTGGCAGAGCCGGATCAGTTCCGCCGGGACGAAGAAGTTCACCTCCATCACCCGGCGATAGATCTCCGGTGTGCTGCTGGCAAACTCGCCGAAGCTGGCGATGCCGGCACAGTTCATCAGCACGTCCAGCCCGCCGAACCGCTCGACCGCCGTCGTCACCACCAGTTGCCGCTGGAGGGGGTCGGTCAAGTCGGCGGCCACCGCTTCGGCCGATCCGCCGGAGGAGCGGATGTCGCTCACCAGCGAATCCAGCTCATCCGACGAGCGGGCAGTGACGGTCACGTTTGCGCCGAGGCGGGCGATTCGTTCGGCCACCCGCCGTCCGATGCCGCGGGAGGCGCCGGTAATCAGGATTGATCGGCCGTTCAACTCACGGGGCATCAGGTCTGACCGGGAAACGCTGAAGTTCGGTAGGGTTGATGATACGCGGTCAGGCCGGGCGGCAACACTCCGACGGGTCTGGCTGGAGGGCAACGGGTGAAAAAATGAACCCGCGACCGGTGGTCCGGTCGCGGGCGGGGAATTCTGGGCAAATGCGGGTGATTATGCCGCCGTCTCTTCGGCGGCGGCTTCGTCAGTCGCGCCTTCGGTGGTCGCGGCTTCGCCTTTCTTCTTGGCGAACTTGCGGCGGGCGATCAGGCCGGCTGCACCGATCACCAGGAGCACCACGCCGGCCGGTGCCGGGACGGGGGTGGTCGGAACGATTTGGTCCTGAGCGGTGCCGCTCAGCAGGCCGGTCAGGTTGTACTTGTTGGTGGGGTCGGCGTACCGCGGGTCGTCGAGAATGTCCAGCATCGCCTGGCCAACGGCGATGGACGACGGGTTGCCCGGGCCGCTGGCGGAGAAGTTCCCGCTGCTCAGGTCGGTGTTGGTCGGGTCGTACAGGATTTCCCACAGGGCCAGTTGGAAGGCAGCCCCATTCTCGGCGTCGTTGGCCAGATCGTAGAATCGGTCGTACAGTTCTTGAATTTTCGCCACCTTGGTGGCGTTGCCGGCCACGTCGGGCAGGTCGGCGAAGGCCACCGGGGTGTACGTGTAGTCGTTCCCCAAAGCCACTTCCTGGAAGAAGTCGGCGCAGAACGAGCGGAAGGTCGGCCCCAGGCCGGTGTTGCTGGTGTCGCTCAGCACGACAAAGTTGAACGGTCCGACCGGGCTTTCGAAGGCGTGCGTCACGCCGTCTTTCGTCGCCGACACGAACACCTGTTGCGACGGGGCGGTGCCGATGAAGGTGGTGACCAGGTCCGCCTTGGCGGAACCGACCACGCACCCGGCGACGAGCACCGGCAGAACCAATTTCGAGAACCACTGACGTGCCATGAGGCTTCCTCCTGTTTACCCCGGCGGTCTCGGGGGGCGATGGGATAGGCAGAGACCGGCCACTCACGCAGGCATTGTGCCAACGTGGATTTCTCGGGATACGGTATCAATCAACTTGGGCGGTTTGTAGCGAAAAATCGGAGTTCTCGCGCCTTGGACTGCGGATTCGGCTCGAGCCATACGATTTTCGGACGCGCCCCGTAAACCCCTCCACACGGATGGTAATTATCACGTGTCAGCGGACGGATACAAGTCGGCTCCAGTCTGAACTGGGCGTGCGGATCCGAAAGAAAGACCGGGGAACACTTTGCGCCAGACCACCGCGGAACTGACAGGGCAATGGTTGCGCTCCCCAACAGGGTCGCCGGCACTCGCACTGCAATCGGGTGGATGGTCGTCACTCGAATGAATTCTAAGTGATGGATGATGCGACTGAATCCGCCGTTGTCAGTGCGCATACGCCTGTCGAAGCCTGCCACCCCTTGCACCTGGGAGAAGGCCCCCCGCCCGTCGGCCACTCGCTGAACGGCCGACGATTATCCGAAACGCCGAACGGCCGACCCGAACCGGGTGGGCCGTTCGTTTCACACAGACCCGAATTACGGGCGCAGGATGGTCTGTCGGATCGCCACCGCCTGTACTGGTACCGTGCGGAACAGGCGGAAGGACGGCCCGCGACCGACCACCGCCCCGCCGACCGCCGCCCCGATGCTCAGCAGCGTGCCCGCGAACAGCGCCCAAGCGGTCGTGATGCCCGCCTGCTTGGCTTTCTCCTGGTTGGCCGGGTCGTTCGCTTCCGCACGCACCTTGTTCGGGTCGGTGGCCTGCTTCGCGTCCTCGATCTTCTGCTGCGAGACGCCGGCGTCGCGGGCCATCTGGTCCCAGCTCTTCGCCTGCACCTGCGGGTCGTTCTGGGCCACCAGGGCCGAACCCATCAGGGCCATGTATCCGGCGCGGATGCCGGTGCCCACGAGGCCGAGGCTAATGGCCGTCACCACCGCCCAGGTGAGCACACCGTAAATGACCGCCTCGCGAGTGTTCTCGCCGACCGACAATTGCGTCGTGACCCAGCCGCCCAGGAACAGCGAACCGGCCATGACGAGCACCGCCGCCACTACCGCACCGATGGCGAGGGCGTCGCCGCGGACGGACGTTTCAGTGAGGGACAGGCCGATGGCGGCACACAGGAACGTGAGCACCAAATACGCGGCGAGGGTGACCATCACCCCGCCCAGGATGGCCGACCAGGAGACGCGGCTTTTGACTCCGGTGACGTCCTCGACGGCGGGAACAGATTGATCGGCGGTGGCGGCTACCATGTGAAACTCCACGATGAGGTTGGAAAGCGTGACCGGCTTGTCGGCCGGCCCGTCGGGGTTGTGAACCGCAATGCACGTGCCGTCCGCGCCCGCGGCACGCCGATTGCCAAAAGCATTTCGCAGTGACACCCGACCCTCGACCCCACACTCATCTGGAGATTCACCATGAGCCAGGCCACAACGAAGGACCCCGAGAAGACGGTCGATCTGCCGCCGCACGGCAGCCGCAACCCGGACCCGATCACCAACACGCCCGGCTCGCACCCGATTGAAACGGGCATCGGGGCGGTACTCGGCGGGGCGGCGAGCGGGTTTGCGGTCGGGCTGGCCTCCAGCGGGCCGCTCGCGCCGGTGGGGGCGGTCATCGGGGCCATCGCCGGCGGGGCCATCGCCGGCGGGTTGGCCGGCAAAGGGATCGGCGAACTCATCGACCCGACCACCGAAGACAACTGGATCCGCGACCTGCTCCGGGGTCATCCCGACCAGACGAAGGAGTGGGAGACGGAAGCCCGCGAAGCCTTCCGGTTCGGCTGGAAGGCGGAAGGCCGGCACGTCGGCAGCACGTTCGCCCAGGCCGAAGCCAAACTCGAAGACGAGTGGCGGGGCGCCCACCCGACGCGACAGTGGGCGGCGAGTCGGATGCACGTTCGAGACGGTTTCGAACAAAGCCGCCAGGTGAACGGCACCCACCCGGACTCGATGTGACCTTCAGCCCGGTCGAACAGCACCGCCGTCGAAGTGGAGCGTCTGGTTCGCCAGCCGTTCTGCTTCGACGGCGGCGTGCGTGACATGGAGCACTGTGTGCGTGCCGCGGAGGTCGGTCAGCAGTCGTGTCACCCGCTCACGGGTCTGTTCGTCCACCGCGTTCAGCGGCTCGTCGAGCAGCAGCACGGGCGGGCGGAAGGCGAGTGCCCGACCCAGGGCAACCCGCTGCGCTTCTCCACCGCTCAGCCCCACCGCCCGCCGACGAAGCAGGGAGGTCAGCCCCAGTCGGTCGGCCAACTCGGCGACCCGGGCCGTTGTCTCCCCCCGCGGGGTCTTCCGCACGGTCAGCGAGAAGGCCAGGTTTTCCCCGACGGTCAGGTGGGTGAACACGGCCGAGTCTTGCGGCACGTACCCCACGTTCCGCGCGGCCGGGGGTAGGGCGCAGGCGTCCCGGTTGCCCAAGAGGATCCGCCCGGCGGACGGCGTTCGCAACCCGACCAGGCATTCGAGCAGGGTCGTTTTGCCGCACCCGGTCGCCCCGGTCAGCACGGCATACGAGCCGGTGGGAATCGTGAAACTCACTTCCCGGAGTGCGAACTCGCCCTGCCGGATGCTCAGCCCCTCGACGGCGATCACGAACGCCCTCCTTTGATGCCGGGGTCTGTGACCCCGGTCCGGCCTCACAGAGGCCGGCTACAGCTTTTGGCCGAACGCCCTCAGCAGCACCAGCACCGCCACCGCGACGGCCACCATCAGCAGCGACACCGCCACGGCCGACTCCAGGTGCCCGACGCTGAGTTCCAGGAACACCGTCGTCGGCATCACCTCGGTGCGGTGGCGGGTGGCACCGGCGAAGACCAGCACCGGGCCGAACTCGCCGAGCGCCCTTGCCCACGCCAGGGTGAACGCCGCCACGATGCCGCGGCGGGCTTCGGGCAGCGTGACCCGCCAGAACGCCCCGGCCCGCGAGCAGCCGAGCGTGCG
The DNA here is from genome assembly GCA_031387445.1 of Planctomycetia bacterium. Classification (GTDB taxonomy): domain Bacteria; phylum Planctomycetota; class Planctomycetia; order Gemmatales; family Gemmataceae; genus JALHQU01. Next base: position 3,227 of record JANNDF010000668.1, on the reverse strand, counting down.
GGCGATGTCTTCGGTGCGTGGCGTGAGGGTGTCGAACGTGACGCGCAGGGTGCGGACGGCCAGCGCCGTCACCACCGTGAACTGGGCCAGTACCACGCCGGCCACGGCATACGTCACCGGAAACGCGGACTGCTCGAACCACCGCCCGCCGACCGTCTGAAACAACAACAGCAGGCTCAGCCCGACGACCAGCGGCGGCAGCACGACCGGCACATCGACGAGCATTTCCACCAGCCATTTGCCCGGAAACCGCACCCGCGAGAGCAGGTACGCCAGCGGCACGGCCACCCACACCGCGAGGATGGCGGAGGCCGAACTGCTCAGCAGGCTGAGCCAGACGGCCGACCGGATGGGCGGGGAGGCGAGGGCGTCGGCAATGGCGGTCGGCGACGTGTGGGCGGCATCGACGATGAGGAGTGCGGTGATGAGTGCGACGTACACTCCACCGAGCAAGCCGAGGGCGATGAGGAACGGGCGGTCGGAACGCGGCGGCATGGCGGTAATGTACTCGCTCCGGCGAGCCGTGCTCCGTGAGGAGCCGGTTCAGAAGTACAACCGGCGGCTCACGCCGCTCGGCTCGCCACAATCATTCGGCAAACCCCGCCTCGCGGAACCGTACTCGGCCGCTGGTGGTCAGGTATGTCAGGAACCCGGAAGCAACTTCAGCGTCCGGCGACTGCTTCAACACCCCCGCCGCCACTGTCCCTTTCACCCCCTCCAGTTCCGGCACATTCAGTACCGTCTGCTCGCGGTAGCCTGACCCTGCCGCCACCGCGTCCCACACCACCGCCGCATCGACACTCCCCACCTTTGCCGCATTCGCCGCGTCGGTCACGGTCAGCACGTCCTTCACCCTCGGGGAGATGGCGTACCAGTTTCCAGTGCGGGCGAGGTGTTCGCGGGTCAGCTTGCCCACCGCCGCCGACTCGTTCGGGATCGCCACCCGCACCCCGACGGCGTGCAGATCGGCCCATTTCTCAAGGCGTCGCGGGTTGTTTGCGGCGACCAGCACGACGGCTCGCACACGGGCGATCGGGGTCCACTCGTCGAGCAACCCGAGATCGCGGGCGTGAACCAGGAAACTGTCATCGGCAGGGATGAGCAAGTCTGCCGGGCGGTGAGGGGCGGGGAAGCGTGCGGTGGTGACGAGCTGTTCGGACGGCCCCCAGTCGATGACCACGTGTCGGCCGGTCTCGCGGGTGTAGTCGGCGGCGACGTTTTCGAGCGGCGCGCGAACTGTCGGGGCGGCGAGAACCACCAGCGGGCGAATGGTGCTGACGGGTTGATCGCGGTACGCGAGGGCGACGATCAACCCGGCGAGGAGGACGAGTGAACCGAGAGCAACGACAACAGAGCGGGGCATGGGTGTGTTGTAGTGCTCTGCTCGCTCCGCGAGCGGACTGGTTGAACCCGCTCGCGGAGCGACCAGAGCACTTTAGAAGTCCAGGGACAGTCGTGTCCCCAGCGAGTGGATGCCGCCCTTCGCGTCGCGGTTCACCCCGCCGTCGCGGTACAGGTAGTCGTAGTTCGCCTGCCACCGCAGGTTGGCCGTCATGTACCACGTCAGCCCGAGCGTCACGTTCCGTAGCCGTCCGCCGCGAACCGCCCCTTCGTCCAAGTCCAGGTACGACACCCGCGCGTTCGCCTCCCACGCTCCCCAGGTGCCGTGCTTCGGGTCGAAGCGGTTGAGCGGCGTCACCCGCTTGTACACGCCGGCCTTCGGGTTCCACTCGCGGTGCTCGCCGGTCAGGAAGTAACTCGCCTGGGCGTAGAACCCGTGGAAGGCCAGCGTTCCCAGTGAGTTCCCGTTCTGGCTCGCGCCGTCGATGCGGTTGGTGGTGAACTCGCCGGACGCGGTGAGCGGTCCGGAGGCGTAAGCCGTCTCCAGGTTGAACAGCGTCTGGCTGCTGGCGGTGATGTTGCCGGTGTCGGCGATCACGTTCAGCAGTGGCACGGGGGCGTTCCGCACGCCGTTTCGCGCCCGCAATCGCACTTGGTCGTTCACCGGGTCGCGGAGGCTCATCGCCCCGCCCACGTGCCAGTACGTCTGCCGCTCGGGCATCCACACCGGCAGCGCCGCCACCCGCCCGGTGACGGCGTACTCGCCGTCGCCCACCCCGTAGCCGAGGGTGTCGTTGTCGTTCTTGTACACCCCGACGGCGGTGAACAGGCTGTCGTTCGCCCACGTGCGGAAGGCCGACAGGCCGGGCGAGCGGCCGTTATTGAACGCCGACGGCTGGCTGGTGTCGAACAGGTACGACCGCTCCATGAACTGCAGCGCGCGGGCCGACTCCAGGTGCTCCAGGCTGAACCACTCCTTCTGGTTGCCGACCCGCACGTTCCCCAGCCAGGGCACGTTCTTCACCGTCACGTACGCGTCCAGGATGGCGGGCGAGTTGGACACGGTGGCGGCGGACGCCGGGGCGGACAGCCCGGCCGGGTAGAAGCCGTTCGAGAACTCGACGTCGATCTTGTACTCGAAGTCGTCGTACCAGGTTCCGTCGAACAGGATTCGCAGGCGGCGAGCGTTCACCCCGTCGCTGAACGGCCCCACCCCGCCGGGCAGCCGTTGCACGCCCCACCCGCCCGTGTACCACGCGGCGTCGTACTGGAGCACCCCGCCCAGGTGGGCGACGAAGCTGCGGTCGGGGGTGCGGAAGTACAGCCCGTTGTCCCAGTACGGCTCGAAGGCGAGCGGCTTGGCGGGCGGCGGGGGCGTCACGGTCGGCAGCGTTGGGAAGTAGGCGGGGGCCGGGGGAGGTGCGGCGGGCGGTGCGGTCACAGCCGGGGCCGGAACCGGGGGCAGGGTGGGGACTGGAGGCGGCGCGACGGCCCCGGCCGGTGTCAGCGGGTAGTAGGTGAGGGGGCGACTCGGCTGGGCGGTGGTATTCGCGCGGCTCTGCGGCACCGGCGGCACGTTCGGCAGCGGCAGCGGGATCGGCGGGGCGATTGGCCGGCTGCCGCTGGCGAGCGGGCCGGGGCGGGCGTTCGGGTCCGACGGGTGTTCGGTGGGTTGGGCCAGGGCCGACGACCAACCGGCGATCAGCAGTGCCGCCGCCAATGCCGGGCGAATGCTTCGTGACATCGTTCACCCCGCGGAGTCGCAAGGGTGTGGGTATGCCGGGAACTTGGGAAGCGATCAAGGTGAGGTGCGAGACGGTCGGAAACGGGCCGCGGCCCGTGGGGTGTCCCACGGGCCGCGGCGGTTGTTGCGTTCGACTCGTCGG
>JANNDF010000664.1:0-12039 GCA_031387445.1 Planctomycetia bacterium | reverse complement strand
GCGTGGATTTGTACGCCTGAACTGGTTGAAGTCACGGCCGTCACGCCGGACGATCCCGATACGCAATCGTTCTCGGCGTGGGTGTTGAACGAAGTGAAGCGAACGTGTAGGTCGCACCCTGGTTCGGGCTGAAGGCCCGGTTTCCAACAGCCCAGGCCGTAAGGCCTGGGTATGGGGATGCCATACACCTCCGCCCTGAAGGGGCGGATTCAGGCGGGTGAATCCGCCCCTTCAGGGCGGGTTCCTTCGTCGCAACCGTACCCAGGCCTCCGCTCGCCTTCGGCTCGCTCCGACCTGGGCTGACAGAACCCGGCCCTTCAGGCCGGTTGCGGGCGGCAGTGTTATGGAGAAATCCCATGCGTGTCTTCACCGGCCCGGAGTTCACGTTTCTCCGCAGACTCCACTTCTCACCGGACGGGACTCATCTGGCAGCACACGGTATGACGGTGGAGGGCGATATCGCACTTGTGTGGACCGTGTGGGGCGATGGGGAACCGCTGTGCAAGTTAGGCTGCAAGGATCCCCAGAGTCAAAACCTGTTCGGCATCATGTTCTCGGCGGACGGCCGTCGAGTACTTGTCTGCAACGAATGGGAATGGCGAGGGCAGGACCTCGATACCGGCCAAGAGGTCGTCGATCAGGAGTTGTCTGTCTTTCGCACCTCCATGGTCTCGCAAAATGGAAGGGTGGCAGTGCGTTCCTGGCAGCCTCTTGACGGCGAGGGTGGGGAGCGGCGGGTGGCGATCAACCGTTACGAGGCGGGCGACTGGGGTGGCGAACGAAATTGGACAGTTCGATTTCCGCCGCCCTGGAATGAAAACGGTTTGGATTTTCAGTGGGCGGCTGGCCAGCTTCTTTCACCCGACGGAAACCGAATGGCCATCAGCCACTCGACTGAAAAACCTGGTATGGGGCAGAGTGATTTCCAAGTGCAGGTGATCGACACCGCCGGTGGAGGCTTGGTGGGCAGTTGGCGAGGCGAAGTGCCCGATTTCGTTTATCTGGCAGCGATCAGTCAGCGGAACCAGATCGCCCTCCTCGGCGACGATTATTCGAGCTTTCACGTCATCGACACGACCCGACCAGACTCGGAACCGGTGACAAAAGCCAACGCCTCCCGCAAGCACTTCACCGCCGCCGCGTTCTCGCCGGACGGCCGACTGCTCGCCAGCACGAGCAACGACACCACCGTGACGATGTGGGACACGGCCACCTGGCAACCGATCCGGCAATACGGCTGGGAGGTCGGCCGGTTGCGGGCAGTGGCGTTCGCCCCGGACGGCCTGACGTGTGCCGCCGGCAGCGACACCGGCAAGGTGGTGCTGTTCGACGTGGACGGGTGATCGGGAAAGTCGCCGCCACGCTCCGCGGGGCGGACCCTGGCCTTGGCGAAGTAAAAGTCGAGCAGCCGGGTCAGGCACCTGTTAGCCCGACGCGCGAGCGAGGGGCCAACCACCCGTCCGAGCAGTCGGAGCGTCAACGCCGTCCGCAACCTCCCGACTTCCCGCTTCGGCGGTTGGCCCCTCGCTCGCGCGTCGGGCAAACAGGTGGTCGAAACCGCCTCGCCGCGTCACTTCTCGCTTCGGCTTCTGGTCCGCCCCGCGGAGCGTGGCAGCGACTTTCTGCCCCACCTACCCCGACGGCTGGGCGATCAAAATGGCGAACCTCGCCGACCTCCAGCTTTGACCCGCTCGCGGAGCGAGCAGACCACATCACACCGCCACCCGTCGCCCCACCCCCTCTGGGTACGGGTACTCCATGTGTTTCGCGGTGGCGCGGGCCACCGGTTCGCCGAGCAGCTTCGCCACGAGCATCAGCGCCAGATCAATTCCCGCGGAGATGCCCGCGGACGTGAGCACGTTGCCGCACTCCACCACCTGCCGGTCGCGGTCCACGCTCACGTCCGGGTAGGTGGCTGCCATGCGGTCCAGGCTCCGCCAGTGCGTCGTCGCTGGCTTGCCGTTCAGCACCCCTGCCTGAGCCAGCACGAACGACCCGGTACACACGGACGTAATCCACTTCGCACCCGCCGCCTTCTCCTTCACCCACGCCACCAGCGCAGTGTTGCTCACCTGTTCCCGCGTGCCCCACCCGCCGGGGACCACCAGCACGTCGAGCGACTGACAAGTGGCGAAGTCCCAATCGGGCAGCACCCGCATGCCGCCGGTTGTGGTCACAGTCGAAAGGGTCTCGGCCACCAGCTTCACCTCGAACGGGCACGGGTCGGCTCGCTCCCGCGGCTCCTTCAACCGGGTGACGCTGAACACCTCGAACGGCCCGCAGAAGTCGAGCACCTCCACGTCCGGGAAGATCAGAATGCCGATGCGGGTCATGGTCGCCCCTTTGCTGGTGCCGTATGCCACGTTGTATCCGTGAGCGGAGGTGCGGCCGTGCGACGACTCGCCTTGCTGATCCTGTGCGGTGCCGCGTGCGGGTGCGGGCCGAACGGCTGTTCCACCTCGCCACCGGCCGGGGTTGTCATTTCCGGGCAGGGCCTGTCCGACCCCGTGCAGGTGAAGGCGGCCGACTACAGCATCCTGTTCGTCGGCAACAGCCACACCACCGCCCATGACATCCCCGGCCTTGTGGCGAAGATGATCCGCCACCGCCACCCGGACAAGACTGTGCTCACCCGCACGTTCGGGGTGATGTTTCTGGAGGACGCCACCAACGCGCCGGTCATTCAGGACGAGGTGGCGACGCGGCCGTGGAAGCAGGTGGTGCTTCAGGCGCAGAAGATCAGCATGAGCGGGAAGGTGGACTACTCGCGGGCGGAGGGCATCGGGCTGGCGAAGGCGGTGAAAGCCCGCGGGGCAGAGGCCGTCTTCTATGCCGAGTGGGGCCTGCAAGGGAAGGAGGGCGACGGGGCGAAGCAGGAGAAGGTGTATCTGGAGATGGCGGAGGCGAGCGGGGCACGGGTGGCGTGCGTGCGGCGGGCGTGGGAGAAGGCGCTGGCCGTGCAACCCGACCTGCCGCTGTACTCGGGCGACGGCAACCACCAGGCCGAACCGGGGGCGTTCGTGACGGCGGCGGTGCTGTTCGGCGTGCTGACCGGCGAAAGCCCGACCGTGCTGGCCGATTTCCCGTACCCGAACACCGACGCCGCCACCCGGAAGTTGCTCACCGACGCGGCAGCCGAAGCGGTTGCGGTGAAGTGAGCCGCAGATTCGGTTGGCGTGAATCCCATCCGTCGGCTACCCTTTTCTCATCTTCCCTACCGGCGGCGCTCGGGCATGGCACCTTCGTTCCGGTTCGCGTTTCCCCTGTTCGCCTGTGGCCTCCTCGCGGCCACCGCACCCGCCGCCGACCCGCCGAAGGACTGGGCGTTCAAGCCCGTACAGGCGAACGCCGAGCGCAAGGTCGGCAGTGCTTCGGTCGATCACTTCGTCCGCGAGGGGTTGCAGGCAAAAGGGCTGACCCTTTCCCCCCAGTCGGAGAAGGTTACGCTCCTCCGCCGCGTCACGTTCGACCTGACCGGCCTGCCGCCCACGCCCGAAGCCCTCGCCGCGTACTTGAAGGATGAGAGTCCGGACGCTTACGAGAAGGTGGTGGACCGGCTGCTGGCGTCCCCACAGTTCGGCGAGCGGGCGGCGCTCTTCTGGCTGGATGTCGTGCGGTATGCCGAGAGTGACGGGTTCAAATCCGACGACCCCCGGCCGAATGCGTGGCGGTACCGCGACTACGTCATCCAGTCGTTCAACGCCGACAAGCCCTACGACCGCTTCGTGAAGGAGCAGATCGCCGGCGACGAGTTGTACCCGAACGACCCGGCCGCCGTCGTCGCCACCGGCTTCCTTCGGCACTACCCGGACGAGTACAACGCGGTCAACTGCGAGCAGCGGCGGCAGGAGATCCTGAACGACATCACGGATGCGGTGGGGGCGGCGTTCCTCGGCGTCACGCTGGGGTGCGCCCGCTGCCACGACCATAAGACCGACCCCATCCCGACCGAAGACTACTACCGCCTGCAAGCGGCGTTCGTCGGGTTCAAGCCGGTGGACGCCCCGCTTGATGCGAAGGCATTTGCCGAGTACGAGCGGAAGCGGGCGGCGTGGGAGGCGACGACGGCCGACATCCGGGCGCAGATGACCGACATCGAGAAACCGCACCGCGAGAAGGCGATGGCGAAGGAGCGAATGCGGTTCGACCCGGACTACGCCAAACTGTTGGACCTGCCCGAGGAGAAGTGCAGCCCGAAGGAGCGGCAAATCCGGGCGATGGTGGCGGCCCAGGTGTACTCCGACAAGCGGTTCAGCCCGGCCTCGTTGAAAGGTGCCGAGAAAGAGAAGTACGACGCGCTGGCGAAGGAGTTGGCCGCGTTCGACGCCGAGAAGCCGAAGCCGCCGCCGAACGCGATGGCCATGAGTGAGGTCGGCCCGACCCCGCCGGATCAACGGTTGCTCAAGCGCGGCAACTGGCAGAAGCCGGGCGAGAAGCTCGACCCCGGTGCGCTGTCGGTGTTCAACATCGCGCTCGCCCAAGCGAAGCCGACCGCCGCCACCAGCGGCCGCCGTGCAGCGCTGGCCGAATGGATCGCCTGCAAGGACAACCCGCTGACGGCACGGGTGGCGGTGAACCGCGTGTGGCAGCAGCATTTCGGCCGCGGCATCGCGGCGGCGTCCGCCGACTTGGGCGCCACGGGCGATGCCCCGACCCACCCGGCGTTGCTCGACTGGCTGGCGACCGAGTTGGTCGCGGGCAAGTGGTCCCTCAAGCACATCCACCGCCTCGTGGTCACGTCGGCCACCTACAAGCAGTCGAGCCAGACGAGCGAAGCGGCCATGAAGATCGACCCGGACAACCAACTGCTGTGGCGGCAGAACCGCAAGCGGTTGGACGGCGAGGCGCTCCGCGATGCCATGCTCGCGGTGAGCGGGCAACTGAACCTGAAGGCCGGCGGGCCGAGCATCTTCCCCGACCTGCCGGCCGAACTGCGGGAGGTTCACAAGAGCTGGAAGCCGTCGGCGGATGTGGCCGAGCGGAACCGCCGCAGTATCTACGTGGCCGTGCGGCGGAACCTGCGGTTCCCGCTGTTCGCCCTGTTCGACAGTCCGGAGCGGGTGGAGGCGTGCTCGCGGCGGTTCGTCACCACCACCGCCCCACAAGCCCTCGCCCTGATGAACGACACCACCACGCTCGACGTGGCCAAGGGGCTGGCCGGCCGAGCCAAGACGCCGGACGCGGCGTTCACCCTCGCCCTCGGCCGCAAACCGAGCACGGAGGAGCAGGCGGCGGTGGCCGAGTTCATGGCCGCCCACAAGGGCACCCCCGCCGACGCCCTCGCCGACCTGTCCCACTCGCTGCTCAACCTAAACGAATTCTTGTACGTTGACTGACGGTCCCGTTCGCCGATCGCCCTTCGGAGTGGCCATGCCCCGGTTCGTGCTCCTGCCGTTCGCCTGCGTGTGTCTGGTCGCCTTCGGGTGCGGGCCGAAGCCGACCGAACCGGCCCCACCGCAGCCCGCCCCGCCGACCGAGGCGGCCCCGACGACGACACCCGCCACCACACCCGCACCGCCGAAGCCGACCGGGGCCACCCTCCGCGGGGCGGTCACGCACCCCGGCAAGAGCGGGCAGAAGCTGAGCATCGGGTTCGTCGAACTGGGTGGGAATGAACCGGTCGGCGACTCGCTCACTTACGCCGTGCCCGCCGCGGACGAGATGACGCGGGTAGAATCGACCGCCTTCCCGCCGCGGAAGGCGGCGGTGTCGTTCGAGAAGGGGACGACCACGTTCGAGTTCTCCGGTCTGCCGGCGGGATCGTGCTTCGTGTTCGCCCGACTGGACGGCGGCCCGGCGGTGTGGGCGAAGGTGGAGGCGAAGGCCGACGCGACGACGACGCAAGACCTGATGCTGGAAGAGGGCAAGGGTGGGGCGGTGGAGGTGAAAACGCCGGCCGACTTCACCGGCGAGGTGCGGCTCAGCCCGAACGAGTTCATCCCGGCCGACGACACCAACTTCGCGGGCGGGCGGATCGCCAACCAGCTCGAACTCGGGGCGAAGGCGAAGGACAGCAAGGCCGTCATCGCGGACGTGCCGCCGGGCAAGTACACGCTCTTCGTCTTCCCCGGAGCGGTCATGCCGCGGGGCACGGTGGAAGTGACGGCCGGCAAGACGGCGATGGTCGAACTAACGGCGGAGAAGAAGTAGCGGTGCGGCTCGGTGTTGGAGTTCACGCTTCAGCGTGACGCCGGGCGAGGATCACGCTGAAGCATGAACTCCTAACACAGAAGCAGTACAGAGAGGTGATCACTGGCCGCTATTGCGTAGGAAGCCGAAGTAGATGACCTGGGCGATGATGATGACAGCGATGAGGACCATGTACACCACCCAAGTCGTCACGGCGCTTGAGCGACACCCCTTGCAGCGCAGTTGGTGCCCGCCGCCCATCACGGAAACGGAACTCAGGTGCAGCGGGCAGCTGAAGGTCTCACACCGCTGGCATCGTGTGGTGGAAGCGGCGTCACAGGCGTAGCACTTCGGGCCGGAGGGCGGGCGAGTGGCCGGTGCGTTCGGGTGGCCGCAGCGCGGGCATGATTCGGCGTGCGAGGAGATCTGCCACCCGCACGCCTGACACGGCAGGAGTGTCAATTCCGGTGACGATGGCTCGGGCGGTCGCCGCAGGAAGTCGTCCAGGTACAGCCACCTGCCGCCGGGGTCATTGTCCCGGCGGCAGGCGTGATCGCCGGAGAGTCGGCCGGCCGCCACCTGCCGAGCGATCTCCGCCCGCGTGAAACGGCCGACCTCGTCCACGTTCGGGAACCGGCACACGAGGTACAACTCGTCCATTCTCGCCCTCCGGTTGGGTTGGCTACTTGTCCTTCACCGCCTGATGCACCGTGAGGAACACCGACCCGCTCACCTTCGCGTCGTCTTTCGCCTTCACGTTGTAGCCCACTTGCAGTTGCATCACCGGGGTCATGCCGGCGGGGGCTTTCAAGAACACCGTCTTCTCGTCTTCGAGCTTGGCCGAGGCGAACGCGAACTCGTCTTGCCCCTCGATGTTCGGCGCACTCGGCCGCCACCGCTTGCTGCCGTACTTATCGCTCCAGATGTAGTTCCACGCCGCCGCCTTGTAGTTCGCCGGGTCTTCGGCGGACTTCTTGTCCAGCGGGCGGGTGAAAGTGAGCCGCACGCCCTTGTCCGTCACCTGATGCTTCGCCACCGTGTCGAGCGGCTTGCCGGTGTACCGCACCCGTTGCAGGCTGCCGTCCTTTTGAGCTGCCGTCTGCCAGCCGTTCAGCCCGCACACCCACAGGTTGTTGTCTTTGTCGAACCGCCCGCGACACGACCCGCTCAGGAACGTCAGCGGCAACCCGGCCACCCCGCCCTGCACCGGCCCCTTCTCGACTTCCTGCCGCAGCAGCACGAACGCCCGACAGCGGCCGTAGCTCAGGTGCAGGGGCAGTTCGCTCAGCGGGCCGAACGCGCCTTTGGGCACCCACACCTGCCCGCCGGCGGAGTTGTCCACCTCGCGGGGCAGCCAGCAGAGCGGCGGGTCGTAGGTGGTCGGGGCGACCTTCCGGTGGTGCGCCCGCAGGTCGCCGTAGAACCCGCCTTGCGTGTACTGGTCGATGCGGGTGGCCGGCATGTAGTTGCCTTCCTGGTCGGCCCCGGTGATGACGCCGGTACTCGACATGCCCATGCCGATCGGGTGGCGGAAGCCGGTGGCAAACGTCTCCACCTTGCTGCCGTCTTTGCTCACCTTCAGCAGCGTGCCGCCGCTGGGCAGTTCCGGGTCGCCGGTCTTGAAGAAGTAGAAGTTGCCGTCCGGGTCGGTTTCGAGGCAGGTGTCGTAGCTGTGCTCGCCGGCGCCGGTGTGCCAATCGTTGCTCACGCACTCGTAGAAGTCGGCCTCGCCGTCGTCGTTGCTGTCGTGCAGGCGGGTGAGCTGCCCGCGTTCGAGGACGACGATTTTCTTGTCCACCACCTTCAGCCCGAGCGGGTGATACAACCCGGTGGCGAATCGCTGCCACGAGACGGTGCCGGCCTTGTCGTCCACCTTGGCCAGCCACACGTCGCCGTGGCAGGTACACATGGCCACGCGGCCGTCGGGCAGGAAGTCGAGGCCGGTGCAGAAGAACAGGGCGTTGAACGAGTTCTCGTAGGGGATGGTGAGCGTGTCCACCGCGAACGGCCCGGACTCGTCGCCCTTCGCCAGCTTCGTTTCGAGCGGTTTGCCCCACCGGGGTTTGCCGGGTTTGATGAGTTCGGGCAGGTCGTCCGGTTTGGCGACGAGCGTATCGCCGATCACCATCGCCTGCGTCTGCGGCTCTTTGCTCGCCTTGAACCCGCCGACGCCACTCCATGTCCCTCCGTCCGTTCGCAGCGCCAACGATTTGTCCGTGGGATCGACGAGGAGCGTGCGGACCATCACCGATTTGCCGTTGACCGAATCCAGTCTGGTGGAGTCGAGAACTCCAACGCCGTTCACCGTGTAACTGAACACCACGCGGTCGCCGTTCAGGTAGTGCCCGCGATACTTCACGTGCCCGATCGGGGCGGTCGGGGTCACGACCGGGGGAATTTTGTTCTCACCGTTGGCCCAACCGGCAGCCGAGGAGCTGTTGAAGACGAGCTTCGCCCCGTTCGGCATCGTCGGCGTGTTCAGCAGGGCGAACCGGCGGGCGGAGTGTTGCAGGTATCCGCCGGTCCAGCCGGCGGCCAACCGCATGGTGGCGCGGTCGAACACCACGCAGGCGTCGCCCTTCTCGCCGAGCTTCACCGCAGTGCCCTTGTAGGCGAGGTAGCTCATCTGCTTCGTCACCCGGCCGTTCACGATCACGTCGGTGGTCAGGCCGAAGGTGGCGTTGAACGCCGGGCCGGTGTCGGACTTCAGGAAGCGGGCGTCGTCCCATTGCGGGTCGCTCATCTTCTCCCACGGCTCGCCCTTGCCCACCGCCGGCCGCGGGGTCCAGTCCATGATGTCGAACTTGGGCGGCGACGTGACGGGCTGAACCGGCACGGGCTGAGTCGGGAGCGGCCTCTGGGCGAGCAACGCAGCGGGCAACAGTACGAGCAGAGCGACGACGTGACGCATGGGGTGGGATTCCGCCGAGGGAGGAACACTGAAGGTATCAAACCGCGTGCGAGCCTGCGAGACCGTTCGGTGGGCGGGCGTGGGAGAGGGGGTGCCAATGAGGTACAATCACCCTCACCACTCCCGCCGGGGTTTCCGCCGTGGCCGAAGAACGCTTCAAGCTGCCGCTCATCGACGTGGCGTCCGTCGTCGTCGCGCCGGTGCTGGTCATGCTCATGACCGGCAGCCTGGTGTTCTTCCTCATCGAGGTGTTGCAGCACGGGCGGTTCGAGGGGCGGCTGCACTGGACGTTCGGCTTCTACGTGTTCGGGGCGGTACTGGTCGCCCGCATCGCCATCACCCAGAGCCGCATGAAGTCGGTCGCCTACGGGCTGGTGCTCGGCGGGGCGTGCTTCATCGCGTGCATGGCGTTCGTCGAGTACGAGAAGGGGCTGTGGCAGGCGCTCGGGCCGGTCATCAATGTGGGGCTGATCGCCCTGGTGTGGTGGACGGCGGACCGACTGACGTGGGACTGCACGCACCTGGACGAGGCCCGCAAGGCGTCCGGTCGCGGGGTGCTGGCGGCCGCCGGGTTCGATGGCACCAAGAGCACCACCGCCGCCGAGGACGACGAGGAGTTCGACCCCGACCGCAGTGTGCAGGAGACCCGCAAGAAGAAAAAGAAGAAGGAGCCGGAGCCGGCCCCGGTGGTGGGCTGGGTGCAGAAGTACCTGAAGTTCCGCGAGTGGCGGAAGAAGAAGCCGCACACCCCCGGCGTGTGGGTGCTCTACTTCGCCCTGGCCGCCATTCCCCTGTTCGCCCTCGGGCAGGCGATGATTCCGGCGGACGCGGACAAGCGGCGGGCTGACACCTTCTGGCAGATGGCGGTGTACGTTGGTAGCGCGCTCGGGCTGCTGGTGACGACGACGCTGATGGGGCTGAAGCGCTACCTGGAAGACCGCAAGGCGAGCATCCCGACGGCGCTCACGGCCGCGTGGCTGGGGCTGGGGTTGCTGCTCATCGTGGCGTTCATCGGGGTGGCGGCGATGCTCCCGCGACCGCACTCCGAGACGCCGCTGTTCGCCCAGCAGAAGGGCGGCAAGCTGGACCGCAACGCGAGCAAGAACGCGGTGGTGAAGGACAACTCGGCGGGCAAAGGCGACGGCGCCGCCGGTCAGCGGAAGGAGAGTGGCGACGGGCAGAAGAACGCTCAAGGGGGCAAGCCGGGTGGCAAAGGCGAGGGCGAGGCGAAGGGCCAAGGCGACAACAAGGGCGGCAACCAGAGCGGCGGGAAACAGGGCGACAAACAGGGCGAGAAGGGGGGCGACGGCAACAAGGGGAATGGCGAGAAGAACGGCGACAAGAGCAACCAGAAGGACGGCAACAAGGGCAACGACCAGAAGGGCGGGAAGGATGGCCAGGGGAACAAGAGCGACAAGGGCGACGAGAATGATAAGTCCGAGGGCAAGTCCGACGACGAGGGGAGCGACGGCGACGGCAACGACGGGGAGAAGGGGTCGAACCCGCTCGAGAAGCTCGGCCAGGGGTTCGAGGCGGTCGGCGAGGTGATCAAGTGGATCGTCTGGATCGTGCTAGCCATTGTGGTGATCGGCGGCGGCGGGTACTTCCTGCTCAAGTACCTGGGCAACTTCACCGGCTGGGCGAAGGGGCTGCTCGACTGGTTCCGCGGGCTGTTCGGCAAGAAGGTGGCGAAGGCGAAGAGCGAGGAGGAGGAAGCGGTCGAGGAGGAAGAACTGCTACGCCCGCCCCCGTTCGCCGCGTTCGACAACCCGTTCACCGACGGAACGGCAAGGGACAGAACCGCCCGCGAACTGGCCGAGTACACGTTCTCCGCGTTCGACGCCTGGGCGTGGGACCGCGACCTGGGTCGCCAGCCGGACGAGACGCCGAGCGAGTTCGCCGCCCGCATCGCCGAGGACCACCCCGACCTGGGCGAACCGGGCAAGGTGCTGGCCGACTTGTATGTGATGGCGATGTTCAGCAAGAAGGACCTGCCGGCTGACGCGAAGAAGAGGCTGGCCGCCTTCTGGGACAGCCTGGAGAGCGAACCGGCGGTGAGGTGACGAAATGGGCGCAGTCGTTCAGGTTGTGCCGGCGGTTCCATCTGTTGGTCGCAATCACGTCGTGTTCCGATTTCACCGCCGGTGTCGTTCCCGCCGATGGTTCCGGAGCGACCGGCCTACAATGCCCGGCGACGACCGGAGGGTGGCCGTGGGAAAGCGGATCCTGTTCGTGGTGTTCGCCGTTCTCGTCGTGGCCGGGGTCGGTGTGGCGGTCTGGTTGAGCCTCCAGGGGAACAGGATCCCCCCGCCGACCGACGTGCCCGCGCCCACCGGCCCACCGGTGACCGAAGACACGTTCGGCGACCAACTCCGCACCGACCCGATAGCCGCACTGCACTCCGCCGTTGCCGCGTACCCGGCCGCCGGGTTCACCGCCGAGTTCCGCAAGCGGGAGCGGATGGGCGGCAAACTGGCTGACGAAGAAGTGATCCGCGTGAGCGTGCAAGACGACCCGTATTCGGTACTCATGCTGTGGCAGAGCGTCAAGAACAAGGGCACGCTGTACGCCCGCGGACAGAACGGCGGGAAGATGAAGGTGTGGGGGATCCCGTTCGACGTGGACCCGCAGGGGTTCATGCCGAAGCAATCCGCCCGGTACACCATCGAGGAGTTCGGGCTTGTGCAGTCCACCCGGCGGACGCTCCGGGCGTGGGCGGCGGCGAAGGAGGCGGGCGAGTTGACGTGCGAGTACCTGGGGCGGAAGCCGGTGCCCGAGGCCGGCGGGCGGGAGTGCTTCGTGCTGAAACGCACCTGCCCGGCCGATCAGATCGACCCGTTCGTGACCGGTGGGCCGAAGGTGGATGTGACCGACAAGAATCGCCGGGACTCGTTCCGCACCGTGACCGTGTACCTGGACTGCGAGACGCGGCTACAAGTGGGCACCGAGCAGTACCGGCACGACGGCGAACTGACGGCGAGTTACTGGTTCCGCGACGT
>JANNDF010000311.1:0-2218 GCA_031387445.1 Planctomycetia bacterium | reverse complement strand
CCGCCGGTTCTCAAACGACACCGGCGGACTCACGTCGCGCCGTTCGCCCGGGTCACTTCCGCCACTTACCGGTGAACACGATGACCATGATGCAAACCAGTCCGACGCCGAGCGCGATGAGCACCACGCTCTCGGTGTTGGCGAGGAGGCCGGTCCAGTACTTCACGAACCCGTCCGAGTAGCCGTTGGCGAACACCGTGCGTCTCCTGGTGTGGGCGCGAAGCGGTCCTGGGAGCCGACTCCGCCAGGGGTCGGCCGTGAGATCAACCCGACCCCTGGCGGGGTCGGCTCCGGCGTGCCTACGAAACCGCCCCCGGCGGCACGGGGCCGACGGGGGCGGTGGGAGTCGGGCGAACCGACCGCCGGGTTTACCGGCCGCCGGTGCCGCCGCCGGTACCACTTCCGCTACCGCCACCCGCGGTGCCAGCCCCGCCGCCTTGCGGAACGGCCGTCGAGGACGGGGTCACGCCGAGCGTGTTGCTGGCGACGCCGCCGCCGGCTCCGGCCGGGTTGCCGCCGCTGATGCCGCCGGTGATGCCGCTCCGGTACTGCTGGGTCAGCCCGCGGACGGCCGCCGACGGGCCGGCCGAGTTGATGGTCGGGTCACCGATGTCGATGGCCTGCACGCTCCACGTCACCCCGCGGGACGGGCGGGCGTTCACGTAGGCCAGAACCGCACTCGCCCGCTTCTGGTCCAGGTCGCTGCGAGCGACCACCGTCTTCTCGGGCGCCTTCTCGTCGTACACCAGGTCGTTCGACGTCTGCACGTAGACCGTCGGGTTCGGCGACGGCATCTTGCGGACGAGGTGGTCGAGCCTGTCGCGGCCGACGCCGTTCAGCTTGTCCGACCCGTTCTCGAAGTACCCGTTCAGGATCACGTCGTTCACCACGGCGGCGTTGTTCTGCTGCACCTCGAACGGGTGCAGGACCGCCTGCCGGGCCAGGAAGCCGTTCCGCTCCGGCCAGCCGTTGTTGTTGTTGACGCCTTGGAACCGCTCCTGAAGGCCGGGGCCGGCGCAACCGATCGCCCCCAACACCCCCGCCGTCATCACCGCCACCAGCGCTTTCCGGGTTTTCCCAGTCATCGCACCTTTCCTCCGTGAAGGGAACGGGGGCATCCTACCCCCTCTCTCCGGGCACCATCTCTTTCGGCATCAGCCCATCTTGCTCAACAGGTTCTTCTGGATCTGAATGGCAGCCGGCCCGACCAGCACCACAAAGATGGCCGGGAAGATGAACAACACGAGCGGGAAAATGAGCTTCACCGCCGTTTTGGCCCCCTCCTCCTCCGCCCGCTGGCGGCGGCGGGTCCGCATCGAATCCGACTGCACCCGCAGGGCTTGCGCGATGCTCGCCCCGAAGCGGTCGGCTTGAATCAGGATGGCCGCCAGGCTCTTCACGTCGTCCACCCCGGTTCGCACCCCCAGGTCGTGCAGCACCTCCCGCCGCGGGCGGCCCATTTGCAACTGGAGGTTGGCCAGGGCGAGTTCCTCGCACATCACCTTCGCGTGGTCCTTCATCTCGTCCGTCACCTTTCGCATGGCGGCGTCCAGGCCCAACCCGGACTCGACGCACACCACCAGCAGGTCGAGCGCGTCCGGCAGGGTCATGAAGATCTGCTGCTTCCGCTCCTTGACGAGCAGCCACAGGCCGATGACGGGCAGGTAGAAACCGGCGCAGGTGGCCAGGCCGATCTTCCACAGGGCTTCCAGGGTGAACCCCCAGACGACCAGGCAGGTGACGGCGGCGGGGAGGGCGATGACGCCCAGGCTCACCAGCCGCAGGCCGAGGTACACCGTCGGGGCGGTCTCACTGCGGAAGCCGGCGTTCGCCAGTTTCACCCGCAGGCCGTTCTTCTCCAGGTCGGACTTCGGCTGCATGGACACGCCGAGCTTACTGAAGGCGTCCTTCAGCCCGGCGAACTTCTGCCGCGACTCGCCGTTCGACAGTTCCAGTTCCATGAGCGACTTCGGCCGGCCGATGCGGTCCAGGCGGTCCTCGGCGTTGCTGTTCCGTTTGGACAGGAACGACAGCACCCAGAACACGCCGCACACGATGGCACCGAACACGAAGATGGGCAGCAGCGTCTCGGCCGACACGAAAGCGAACGGGGTCACGGGAGGTCTCCAGATGCGAAAGCCGAATCAGGTTGGTGCGGACGGCCGGTGTTCGAGGCATGTGGCCGCTCACGTCCGGGCGAGCGGGGGGGGGGGGGGGG
>JANNDF010000613.1:0-1272 GCA_031387445.1 Planctomycetia bacterium | reverse complement strand
CAGTAGGTGCCGCCTGCCGGGCGGCACGCGAATGCCAACGAGTGCCGCCCGGCAGGCGGCACCTACTCCACACCCACATTCACCACTCATGACCCGCCGCATCTTCGCACTGTTCGCCCTGCTGGTGGCCGTTGCCCCGCTCGTCGCCGCCGACGCCAAGCCCGACGAAAAGGGCAAGAAGCTGCTGAACAAGCTGTTCGAGACCTCCCTCACCGCCGCCGCCGACTCCACCGCCCGCCTCCAAGTGGACGGCAAGGACGTGATCCTCGGCACGGTGGTCGGCAAGGACGGGCTGATCCTTACCAAGGGGAGCGAACTGATCGGAAAGGACGGCAAGCTGAAGGAGGGGGTCAGTTGCCTGCTGCCGGTATTGCACGACGGCTCCGCCTACGACGTCACCGTGAAGGGCTATCACTCCGCCTCCGACCTGATGCTGCTGAAGGTGGACGTGGACAAGCCGCTGACGGCGGTGAAGTTCGCCGACCCGAAGAAGGCCGAGCCGGGCAACTGGGTGGCCATCCCCGGCCCGAAGACGGCCGGCGCCGAGACGCTCGAACCGGTCGCCGTCGGGGTGGTCAGTTCGGTCAGCCGAGCGCTGTACGTGCCCGAAAGCCGCATCGAGAACTCCAACCGCGGGTACATGGGCATCACCTTCGGCAACCTGGCGAAGGACACCGACACGAGCATCGAGAAGGTGAACAACGAGTCGGCCAAGAAGGCCGGGATGAAGGCGGGCGACTGGATCGTCGGGCTGAACGGGAAGGACGTGAAGAACAAGGAGGAGATCTTCGACGTGATGAACCTGACCCGGCCGGGCGAGACGCTGACGGTCAAGGTGAAGCGGAAGGGTAAGGACGGGGACGAGGAACTGACGTTCAAAGTGACGGCCATCCCGCTGGCCGGAATGGACCGCGGGGCGCTCCAGAACAGTATGGGCGGCAGCCTGTCCGACCGCCGCGGCGGGTTCAGCAAGGTGATCCAGCACGACACCGTCATCTCCCCGAAACAGTGCGGCGGCCCGCTGGTGGATCTGGACGGGAACGTGCTGGGCATCAACATCGCGCGCGCCGGGCGGGTGGAAACTTGGGCGCTGCCGGGCGACGTGATCGACACCGTGTTCGGCGAACTGAAGGCCGGCAAGCACCCGTTCCCGAAGGGCGAGGCGGTGAGCAAAGACGGGCCGAAGAAGGACGAGCCGAAGAAAGAAGAGGTGAAGAAGGACGAGAAGAAGTAACCCAGTTCAGTTGGCGAGCCGAGCGGCGTGAGCCGCCG
>JANNDF010000611.1:0-9327 GCA_031387445.1 Planctomycetia bacterium | reverse complement strand
GGGTAGCTGGCTCTTTCGCAAGGCTGGACGGGACCGCTGAAACCCACACCTCGCCCCTGCGGAGCGGGGGAGAGGTCGCCGGGGTGAACGCAGTGAACCCGGCGGGTGAGGGGGCATCACCTCCCCCACCCGTGATGACTGACCGCCGCTACAATTGCGGCATGACACAGCCGCCGAACCTGTTGCCCCGCTACTTCGCCCCAGATCGCCCGCGGTACGACGTGGTCATCGACGTGCGGTCTCCGGCCGAGTTCGCCGACGACCACATCCCCGGTGCCATCAACCTGCCCGTGCTCAGCGACGACGAGCGGGCACGGGTCGGCACCATCTACAAGCAGGTGAACCCGTTCGAGGCCCGCAAGGTGGGGGCGGCGCTCGTGTCGCGGAACATCGCCCGACACATCGACGAGCACTTCGCCGACAAGCCGAAGGAGTACCGCCCGCTGGTGTACTGCTGGCGGGGCGGGCAGCGGTCGGGCAGCTTCGCCCTCGTCCTCGGGCAGATCGGCTTTCGCACCACCCTGCTGGCCGGCGGATACAAGACGTACCGCAATGAGGTGATGGACGGCCTGCGGGAACTGGCCCCGCGGTTCAGCTTCCGCGTGCTGGCCGGTCGCACTGGCAGCGGCAAAACCCGCGTGCTGCGAGAAATGGCGGCGATCGGCGGGCAGGTGCTCGACCTGGAAGAACTGGCCGTTCACCGCGGGTCGCTGCTCGGGTCGGAGCCGGGTTGCCCGCAACCCCCGCAGCGGCTGTTCGAGTCGCGGCTGTACGGGCGGCTCTGACAACTCGATGTCACTCGCCCCGTGTGGGTGGAGGCCGAGTCGAGCAAGATCGGGCAGGTGCATTTGCCGAACGAACTGTGGCTGGCGATGAAGGCGGCCGGCGGGGTGGAACTGCACGTGAGCACGGGCGAGCGGGCCGACTACCTGCTGCGGACGTACCGGCACTTCGTGGAAGACCCGAACGAACTGAAGCGACTGGTCCGCCGCTTGCGGCACCGGCTGAGCGAGAGCGTGGTGGGCGGGTGGGTGGCGGCCATTGAAGGCGGGCGGTGGGCGGACTTCGTGTCCGAGGTGCTGGAGATGCACTACGACCCGGCCTACCAGCACTCGCGGGAGCGCGACTTCCCGCACGTGCGGGAGGCCCTCTCGGTGGACCGCCTGAGCGACGACGACATTCGGCAAGTCGCGGGCGAACTGCTGGCAGCGGCGGTCACTTCGTCAGTCGGCGGCCCGGCCGCAGCAAGACCTCCGGGTTCACCGCCGGCGGCGTTTCCAGCGGCACGCGGGTGAGCTGGGTGCCGGCCCGCAGGAACGCCCCCTCGCCCGGCTCCAGGCCCGGCGGGGTAGTCCGCCAGCCGGGGCCGGTGGTCGCCCACGCCCGCCCCCGCTCGAACAGGGCGGACATGTGATCCCGGTCGAAGTCGGTGCTGCTGAACGGCACGTGCTCTTGCGGCGGGATGGCCGCAATGCGGTAGTTCATGCCGGTGAGCATGCAGGCGGTGTACATCTTCAGCAGGGCGCCACGGGTCTCGGCGTAGATGAGCGCGGACGCACTGGTGCTGGCGATGGGCAGCGCCCGCGGGGGCACCCGGTCCGGGTCGGCGAACAGCTTGCCGGCCACCACCGCGTACACGTTCGACCCGTACAGGCACGTCTTGTCCGGGTGGGTGCGACACTCCTTCGCCAGGTACGGGGGGCGGAAGAAGATGGCGTTGCTCACCGACCCGTCGGTGTGCAGTTCCTCGAACGGCTGGCCGTCCACCGTCACCGGGATGCGGACCGGCGGGAAGAAGCCGGGGATGGCGCTCGACGCCAGCAGGATGTGCCGGAACAGTTTCAGGGATTCGGGCGTGCCGCGGGTGGCGATCTCGCCCATGTCCCAGTACACCGGGCGGCGGGATTCGAGTTCGGTGGTGCACACGTACAGGCGGCGGCCGGCGGCGTGCCCCTCGGCCACCCGCCGCAGCAGGTCGGCGGTCATGTACTTCTCGATGACGGCGGCCAGCGGGCTGTTGTCGGCCAGCGATTCGGTGGCCAGGAAGAGCAGGCGGACGGTCTTGCGGATGCGGAAAATGTCCTTGTTCCGCAGGGTCGTGTACACCTCTTTCAACTGCTCGTCGCACTCGGTGCCGACGAACGCGAGCGGGGCGATGAGCGCGCCGGTGCTCACCCCGGTCACCACGTCGAACGTCGGGCGGCAGCCGGCCTGCGTCCACCCGTACAGCACCCCGGCCGAGAACGCCCCGTAGCTGCCCCCGCCGGACAGGGCGAGTACGTTTCGCTGCGGCGGCAGCACGGCCGGGCGGCGGTCCTGCCGCCACTTCTCGGCGACCACGTACAGGTCTTCCATGGAGAGTTGGTGGTCGGCCTCCTGTTCGCCGACCGGCTCGAGCAACTCCACCGGGTTGTACCCGGCCTGGATGGGCGTGGACTTGTCCGTCAGCCGGCCGAAGCAGCCGACGCCGACGGCGAGCAACACAACGGGAATCACCCAACGGAGCGCACGCACCACACAATCCCCCGACAGTGGCGAGCGGGGGATAACAGACGGGGGGACAGGGGGCAAGCGGAAGTGCGGCGGGCCGCGGGACCCGTCAAAGCCCCAGTTCGATCAGCAACTGTTCCCACGCCGCCCGTTCGGCGGACGGGTGAACGAGAGCGCGGACGCGGTCGCCGGCGGCGCGCAGATCGGCCAGGAACGCCGGGTCGCGTTCACACCGCAACAGCAACTCCCGCAACTTCACCGCGTCACCGAACGGGAAGTAGCCGGGGTGGTCCTCGCCGAGCAACCCGACCACCCCGCTCGTCGGCGTGCTGAGCACCGGCACCCCGCACGCCACCGCCTCCGACACGGCACTCGGTCCACCTTCCGCCCGCGAACTCATCACCAGCACGCGACAGCCCGCCAGCGCCCGCACGGCCTCCGCCCGCGGCAGTTCGCCCCGCCACTCGTACCGCCGGTTCGTCCGCTGCTCCCGTCTCGCCCGCCCCGCGTACTCCGCCTCCAAAACCCCGCCCACTTGCACCACGTGCAGCCGCGAATCGGCCGGCACGCCCCGCACCGCCTCGGCCGCCAGCAGCGGGTCTTTCACCGCCCGCAGGTGGCCGAGCACGCACACGTCGAACCGGTCGGGGCGGGGCGTGGGCAGCGGGTGCGGTGGTGTGAAGCTCTGGAAGATCACCCGCACCTTGTGACGGACCTCCGCCGGCACCGCGGCGGCCATCTGGCGTTGCAGGGCGATGATGCGATCCGACGCGCGGAGCGTTTCGTTCAGCACGCCGGCGGTACTGCCGTCCTGGAAGATGTCGGTGCCGGTGAGCGTGACGACGGCAGGGCGGTCGGGGAAGCGGCGTTTGAAATCGGCAACTGCGGCGGCCGACTTGACCGCGTGCAGGGCAATCAAGGCGTCACAGTGACCCGGTCGCAGAGTGACAGTGCGACCCAGACCCCTCAGGATGCCCGCCCAGCGGAGGGCCGTCACGCGGTTACCCGTCCGCGACCGCGACGGGGCCGGGCACGCGATTCCGATCACCGTCATCACCACCTCACCGAACTGGCGGCCGCCCGGCGAACCGCCGTCGCCCGCCCACTGCGATGATAGGCGCCGGCCGTCAGCAGACGAGCGAGCGGCGTAGCCGTCGCAATCGGTGAAGCACACTCCGCCGCGGTGAACTGGGCCACAATCTGTTCGAGGAAGGGTGAATTCGCCGGAAAGGCAAGCTGGGCAATTTTGTCCGATATTTCTCAAGTCGGCGATTGGGTTTGAGTTCAGCCAGAAGTAGTTTATTCTGCGGCCTTTGCTTCATTTCACCATCGGTCGCCCCCTCGCGGCCGGTCGTGCCTCCCTTTTTCGGGGTTCGCCCATGTTTCGCCAGTGTGCCCGCCGCCTGTCGTCGTTCGTCACTTGCGTCCGCCGGTTCTGGGAGGACCAGCCGGTCAGCAGTCGTACCGTCCTGCGGGTGGACGGGTTCGAGGAGCGAGTGGTACCGACGGTGGCGGCCATCAACGTGGTGCAGGTGGGCACCTCGCTGACCATCACGAACGTGGCGGGTGCGACCGACACCGTCACCCTCACTCAGACGGCGGCCGACCAGATCCGGGTGAACAGCACCACCGCCGGTGTCATCGGCACGTTCAACGGGGTGGTGTCCGTCGGCGTGCAGAACACCGACCCGAGTACGGCCAACCAGTTCACCCTGACCACCGGCTCGGACCTGCTCACCGCCAGCCTCCGCCAACTGTCGTACACCGGCACGGACGCCGGGGCGGGCGACTTCGTAGACCTCCAGGGGTTCACCAACGGGGCGGGGTCGCTGGTCACCAACCCGAACCTGTACTCGAAGATCGACTTGCGCGGGGCGGCCGTCGGCGTGGCCGCGTTCGACGGGTTGGATCTGCCGGCCGCCGGGGTGGTGGTGGTCGCCTTCCAGGACACCGCCGCGGTCGGCACCGTCACCCTGCTGGACACCACGCGGGCGACGGTGAACACGCACGTCGCGTTCGACTTCGCCCCGGTGACGTCGAACGTGCAGGTGAACCTGAACGCGGTCAGCCCGATCGTCGGGCTGTTCGCCGGCACCCAGGTGGCCAGTTTCACGAACGTGTCCGTCAACCTGCTGGCCAACGGCAGCACGGCCGGCCGGGTGATCGCCGTCCGCGGCGGCACCGGGAACGACAACCTGGTGGGCAACGACGAGGGCAACCTGATGCTCGGCGGCGGCGGGAACGACATCCTCATCGGGAACGGCGGGAACGACCAACTGACCGCCACCCGCGACTTCTCCCCGGCCATCGCCGGGCAGGTGACGAACGGGGTGGCGACGGTCACCGCCGCCACCGTCGTGAACCTGACCCTGTTCGGCACCGCCAGCGGGCAGGTGTCGGCGGCCAACGGCACTACCACGGGGGCGCTCACCGCCTCCGCGCTGTACGCCGCGTTCGGCCGGTTCAACTTCGGTGAAGGGGCGGCGTTCCTGACGAACACGGTGGTGACCGGCGGGCTGGCGGCCGACTTCCTCACCGCCAACGGCATCTCGGGCGGGGCGAACGCCGAGGACAAGCTGTTCGGCGGGGCCGGGAACGACGGCCTGTACGGGTTCAACAACACCGCCGCCACCTGCTTCGGCGAGGGCGGGAACGACGTCGCCAGCAGCAACACGAACGCCCTGCCGGCCACCATGGACGGCGGGGACGGGGACGACCTGATGATCGCCGGCGTCACCGGGTTCACCATGCTCGGCGGGGCCGGGGCGGACACCTTCCAGTTCGTGCCCGGCAACCCGACGGCGGTGAACACGGTCATCGGCGGGCCGGGCAACGACACCTTCCAGACGGCCATCCAGCGGGTGACGCTCGACGCCGGCGACGGGGCGGACACGTTCAACGTGCCGACCGGCAACGCCGGCATCACCGACGACCGGTCCGTCATCCTCATCAGCAACTCGACCACCCTGGTGGCCCTGCCCGCCCTCCTCCAGGTGCAGAAGGTCACCCGCTGACGCCGGGGCCGGGGGTGCGGGAGAGCGACCGGTGCAGCCGCCGCAGGCGGTCCAGGTGGACTGCCGGCGGGCTGTCGTCGCAATGGGCGGGGATGACCCCGACCAGATCGAGCTTCAGGGCGGTGTCGATGGCGGTGGGAATCTGCTCGGGGAACGAGTTGAAGATGTCGGGCGGCGGGAGCGGCCATCCGGGCAGGCTGTTGAACAGGTCGCCGCCGATGAGCACCTTCCGCCGCGGCGAGTAGTATGCGGTGTGACCGGCGGTATGGCCGGGCAGGTGGATCGCCTTCAGCCCGCCCCAGATCGGCAGTTCGTCGTCGGGGTCGATCCACCGGTCCGGGGTGAACGGCTGGTAGCCGAACATCGGCCGACCGGCGCCTTCGAGGAAGGCCGTGACACGGGCGAGGCCCTTGTACTTGGCCCGACCGAGGTAGTGGTCGGCGTCGAGCCGCGGGCCGGCGATCCACGCCCCGTACCGTTTGGCGAACGGCACCGCGTTCAGGGCGTGGTCGAGGTGCCCGTGGGTGAGCAGGATGCCGCGGAGCGGCAGGTGATCCCAGCCCCGCCGCTTCAACTCACGCCGCAGAAATCGCCGGCCGTTGATGAAGCCGGTGTCGATCAGGTACAAGCCGCTGTCGTCCTTCAGCACGTGGAACGTGACGATGGCCGCCCGGATCGCCAGCAGGTCGTCGAACACGGTTCGCCCTCGCCGGGTGTGTCACTTCTTCAGCGTCTTCAGTTTCTCGGTCATGGCTTTCACCCCCTGATACCCGCTGTACCGGCCGACCTCCTTGCCGTCCGCGCCGAGCAGGATGCCGGTCGGATAGCCCGTCACCTTGTACCTCTCCACCAGGTCTTTCCGCTTGTCGCCGTCCACCTTGACGCACACCACCCCGTCGGCGGCGGCGGCCACGTCCTTGGCGGTGAACACCAGCTTCGACATGATCGCGCACGGCCCGCACCAGTCGGTCTCGAACTTCACGAACACCGGCTTCTTGTCGGCCGCCGCGGCCTTCAGCGCCGCCTCGTAGTCGGTCTCGAACGGCACCGGCTTCTCCGCCCGCGGGGCTTCGCGATCCACCTTGTACGTGTCCCGTTTCTCGGCGTCCTCGGCCTGCGTCATGCCGGGGGCGAACGGGAACACCTTCCCGCTCTTGCCGGCGGTGCCGTCCATCTCCAGCTTCCACGCCTTCCCGCCGGCCCAGCAGAAGTCGGGCATCCGCCGCCACTCCTTGCCCGCCAGCGGGTCGTCGTCCTTCGTGCGGCCGAGCGTCCAGTAGTCGCCCTCGCCGATCACCCCGTCGTTGTCGCCGTCGCTCACCAGCACCGTGTACTCGCCGTCACCGATGGTGGCGGTGCCGACCGCGTACCCCTTCCGCGAGTAGCGGATGATTTTCGGCGTCTCGTCCGGCTTCTCCACCACCGCCCAGAACGACACCGGGTAGTCGGTGGTGGCGTCCGCCCCTTTCGCCGCGTGGACCGCCGCCAGCGTGCCCTCGAACGACGACCACCAGTTGTTCCGCGTCAGGCTCGGCTTGGTGCTGATCGCCTTCTCGTCGGTCAGGCTGCCGTCGCGGTTGGTGTCCACGAACAGCAGGTCGTAGGGCTTGCCGGCCTCGGTGCGGGCGAGCGCGATCATCTGCCCGTCGCCGCGGGCACCCTTCGCCCCGAGCGGGATGCGACCGACGAGGTGATCCTTGCCGTCCACCTTCGGCAGTGCGGTCGGCGTCAGGTCGATCTGGGTGCCCTTCGGCGAGAATCGCGGGGCGAACGCCGCCTTCGGGTCACCGGACTTGAAGGTGACGGCGGTGCCCTCCGCCTTCGGCTTGGCGACCGGCTTCGGCTCGTCGGCGAGCACGAACGGGGCCGCCAGCAGTAGGAGGGCGGACGTGCGACGTGTGTACACCGGGAATCTCCGAAGGAGCGGATGGGAACGTTATCGCCGTCGAAGTGAATGAGGCAAGCGGGCACTCACGTCGGCCACGCCGCGTTCTGAAGTACCACGCGGTAGCCGTCCGGGTCCGCGAACGTCTTCCCGTTCCGGTCCCAGTACGGGTTGAACGCCTTCACCGGCTGGTGTCCGGCCAGTTCCAGTCGTGTGATGGCACCCTGCCACTCGGCTTCATCGGGCAGGTAGAAGACGAGCAGATTGTCTTCGGTCGGGGCACGGCCGACGGTGTGACCGCGCTTGCGGGTGAATTCCAGGTGGTACGCCGCCCCCTTGTGCCCGAGCATCACCCCGTCGACCCCGTCGTGGTCGGCGAACTCGTACAGCACCTCGAACCCCAACCCGTCGCGGTAGAACGCGACCACCGCGGCCAGGTTGTCCGTCGGTCGGGCGACTCGCAGGTGGGCGATAGGGTTCATCGCGCTCTCGCAAAAGCGGAACGCCGACGCCGTCGGCGTTCCGAACGCCCTTGCGGGTTCAGATCTTCCACTTGGCCCGCGGTTCGCGGGTCAGCTCCTTGTCCGCCGTCGCGTCGTCCACGAACTTCTCCTTCTTCGGGTCCCACTTCAGCTTCTTGCCCAGCCGGTAGCCGATGTTCCCCAGGTGACAGAGGGTCGCACTCCGCTGGCCCGTCTCGGCCGTGCAGATGGTCGGCTTGCCGCTCGTGATGCAGTCCAGCCAGTTGCCGTGGTGGCTGCTCGACGGGTAGACCTTCTCCGCCTTGTCGCCGAGCGGGTCTTTCAGGATGGTGTCCGGCAGGCTGCTGATCCCGCTCCGGCCGACCAGGATGATGCCGTCGGTGCCTTCGAAGACGCAGTCGGCCTTGACCTCCTTGCCGTCCTTCCCCTTCACGAACTCGTTGTGGATCATCTCGACGCCGCTGGCGTACACGAACTTCAGCCCGCTCGTCGCCTTCGGGTCAGACGGCGGGATGACCTCCACCGGCCCGCTGTCGTCCATCTTCATCGCCCACTGCGCGATGTCGAAGTGGTGCGCGCCCATGTCGGCCAGCCCGCCGCCCGCGTACTCGCGGTAGTTCCGCCACGCCGGGAAGTGCCCGTGGACCCCCTTCGGGCAGAGGATTTCGTTGTACCCCCGTTCCGCCGCCGGCCCCTGCCACAGGTCCCAGTCGGTGCCCTTCGGCACGTCCTGCGTCGGCAGATCACACGGCACCGCCGGCCCGCCCACCCCGATGCGAATCGTCTTCAGCTTGCCGATGCGCCCGTTCCACACGTACTCCACCGCCTTGCGGAAGTGCCCGCCGAATTCGCTCCGCTGCTGGCTACCGGTCTGGAACACCACCTTCGCGGCCGTCACCGCGTCGGCGATCCACCGCCCCTCGGCCACGTGGTGTGTGAGCGGCTTCTCGCAGTAGATGTGCTTACCGGCCTTCGCCGCCAGCACGCACGGGATGGCGTGCCAGTGGTCCGGGGTGGCGATCACCACCGCGTCGAGGCTCTTGTGTTCGAGCAACTTGCGGAAGTCGGTGTACTTGGTCACGCCGTCGTACTTGCCCGACTTCTTCCGCTCGGCGTACTTCTTCTCGACCGTCTCGGCGGCGCTGTCGAGGCGTTCGGCCACCACGTCGCACACGGCGACCACCTCCACGGTGTCGCGGCCGAGAAACCCGTTCAGGTGTGAACGGCCCATCGTGCCGACGCCGATGAACCCGAGCGTGAGCTTGTCAGACGGGGCGAGGGCGTGGGCGGTGCGGGGCCAGAGGAGCGGGGCGGCGGAGGCGACGGCGGCGGACGTGAGGAACGTGCGGCGGGAGAGCATGGCGGGGTTCCGATCGGGGAGGGGAGCGCCCCGATGGTACCCGGCCGGAAGTGGGAATGCGAGCGATTGAGGCGAGCCGAGCGGCGTGAGCCGCCG
>JANNDF010000593.1:0-1141 GCA_031387445.1 Planctomycetia bacterium | reverse complement strand
CTTGAGGAACTGATCCTCCCACGCGCGGACCTGATTCTTCTTCACCTTGTCCAACCCGCCGCTGTTGCCGGCGTAGATGATCATGATCTGGTCGATCACGTTCATCGGCTTGTACTGGCCCTGCTTCAGAATCTCGACCATCCGGTAACCGCGGTCGAGTTGCGACTGCGTCACCTTGTCGAGTTCGGTGCCGAGCTGCGCGAACGCTTCCAGTTCGCGGAACTGGGCCAGGGTCAACTTTAGACCGCCGGCCACCCGCTAGTCCTTCATCGCGCCGATCTGGGCGTTGCCGCCCACGCGGGACACCGAGATGCCCACGTCCACGGCCGGCAGCACGCCGGCGTTCTTCAGGTCGGGTTGCAGGTAAATCTGGCCGTCGGTGATGGAGATCACGTTCGTCGGGATGTACGCCGACACCTCGCCCTCAAGGGTCTCGATGATCGGCAGCGCGGTCAGCGACCCGCCGGAGCCGACGACCTTGGCCACCTTGTGGCCGGGGAACTTGGCGACATCGTGGTCGGCCTGCTCCTTGCCGCCGTACCCGCCCGGCCCGAGGTACACCTTGCCGGCCGCGCCGTTCGTCCGCTTCTGGTCGGGGTGGCTGGCCGAGTTCACGCCCCAGTCGGCCCCGACCTTGGCGGCGTCGGCGTCGCCCGCCACGATGACGTACTTCTCGGCCAGCTTCGCGGAGCGTTCCAGCAACCGGCTGTGGCAGTAGAACACGTCGCCGGGGTACGCCTCGCGGCCCGGCGGGCGGCGGACCAGCAGCGACAGTTGGCGGTACGCGGCGGCCTGCTTGGACAAGTCGTCGTACACGACGAGGGTGTCCTTGCCCTCCTCGTACATGAAGTACTCGGCGATGGCGGTGCCGGCGTAAGGGGCGATGTATTGCAGCGGGGCCGAGTCGGCGGACGAGGCGACGACGACGACAGTGTAGTCCATCGCGCCCATCGCCTTGAGCTTTTCGACGACGGCGGCGACCTTCGACTCCATCTGCCCGCACGCGACGTACACGCAGATGACCTTCTCTTCCTTCTGGTTCAGAATGGTGTCGATGGCGATCTGCGTCTTGCCCGTCTTGCGGTCGCCGATGATCAGTTCCCGCTGGCCGCGACCGATCGGCGTCATCGCGTCGATGGCC
>JANNDF010000545.1:0-12031 GCA_031387445.1 Planctomycetia bacterium | reverse complement strand
GCTGGCGGGCTTTTTTGGGCCACCCGTTTCCCCGCGCGCCCGGGGCGAGCGGTTTGTTGGGCGCCGCGCTCGCCGCGGGCCCGCGGCGAATGACAAACCACAAGAACCCCACCACGCCCAGCAGTAGGAACCCGCTGATCTGGCCGAGCAGCAACAGGAACAGCGTCGGCGCGAACACCAGCGCCACGCCGACTGCCACCGTCGTCTTCTCCTTCGACCCGCCGAACAGCCGCCACAACAGCACGCCGCTCACCACCACGCTCAGCAACTGGGCCGCGGTCCAGAGCAGTTGCCCGACCCGCCAGTGCATCGCCCCGAGCGGCAGCGTGAGCGGCAGCGTCCACGGCGGGTTCCACATCATGATGGGGTCGGCGTACTTGGTCACGCTGCCCGGCTCGCCGTCCGCCTGGTCCGGCAGCTTCGCCTGAATCTCCAGTTGGTAGCGGTACATGACCGCCCCGTCGTAGGGGTTTTCGTGGTTCAGCGTCGCCCGCCCGGCGGTCTGGTACTCCATGTAATCGATGGGGCGGAAAATCCTGGCGTCATCGAAATACTCGGCGAACTTGAACGCCACGGCGGTGCCGACGGCGACCAGCACGAGCAGCAGGAAAAGGGTGCGGCGGGTCATGCCGAACCATAGAACGCGATCAGTAACGGGGCGAATTTCCGGCCGTGAGTAGAATCGCGTTCACAGGCGTATGCGGTGAGCCATGAGCGACGAATCGGAGAGCGTGCGGTTCCCACACGAGGTGTGGGACGATTTCGCCATGCGGGCCACCCAGTGCGGCTTGTTGGCCTGCGTCATGTGGTTCCCGGTGGGCGTCGCGCACGTCCACGCGGTGGACGAAATCCCCGCCCTCATCGCCTGTACGGTGGGGGCGCTCGTCCTGGCCGTCGCCCTCTCCCTGCTGGTCGGCTTCGGCGCCACCCGCTACCGCCACCTGGGGTTGACGGTGCCCGGCGCCACTGCCTTGTTCGCCGGCCTGGCGACCATGGCCGTCACCGGCGAGGCGCGGCCGGTCTCGTTCGGGCTGGTGACGTTCGGCTACTTCCTCAGCCTGCTCGCCGTCTTGCGCAAGTTGTTGGTGCTGCCCGCCGCCCTGGAACACGAGCCGGACCAACTCACCCGCTCTCGCCAGTTTCAGAACCGATACACCGCCACCTTCGCCCTGATCGGCATGGCCGCGAACGCGCCGCCGACGGTGTGTGCCTTCCTCCGCATCACCGCCGGGATCGCGCCGGTGGAGGTCGCGGCCGTCGCCTTCTGGTACATGCTCACCCTGTCGGCGATCCTGTGCGTGTGGAACTGGTGCCGCTTTTACCGCCCGTTCGTCGAACTGGGTCTCGAAGCGATCGGCCGCGTGCTGTACCGGGCGAAGTCGACGGGGGTTGGGCTGAAGGCTTTCCCGCCCGTCGGCCCGTGCCTGGTGATCGCCAACCACGCCTTCTGGTTCGACCCGTGCGTGGTGGCCGTGAGCCTGCCGCGGCCGATCACGGCCATCATGACCGAGGGGTTCTACAAGGTGTGGTTCTTGAAGCCCTTGCTCAAGTACGTGTTCCGCGTCATCGTCGTGCCCGAAACGCCGCTCAAGCGGGCGACACCGGAGCTCGATCAGGCGGTGGCGGCGCTGGACCGCGGGGAGGTGGTGGTCATCTTCCCGGAGGGGTACTTGCGGCGGAAAGAAGAGGTGCCTCTCCGCCGGTTCGGGCAGGGGGTGTGGCACATCCTGCACGCCCGCCCGGAAACCCCGGTGGTGGCGTGCTGGGTGGAAGGCGGATGGGGGAGCACATTCAGCTACAAGAACGGCCCGCCGATCAAGAACAAGCCGCTGGACATTCGGCGGCCGGTTGGAGTGAGCGTGTCGGTGGCGGAAACGGTGCCTGTGGAGGTGCTGGGCGACCAGATGGCCACGCGGATTCACCTGATGAACCGCGTGGCCGGGATGCGAACGGTCCTGGGTCTGGAACCGCTGCCGGTGTTCGAGAAGCCGACCGCGGGTGATTCTGGATCCGGTCACTGTGAGGCCGATCCGAGGTCTCAGACCCCGGCGACCATCGACCCGTAATAACTGCTACCACCGTTCAAACCCTACAACCCATCAGGTTTCGCCGAACCGCACGGCCGTCACAGCTTCCGGATCAATTCAGATTGCCCCATCCCACTTGAATTGAATCGAGCGGAAATAGGGAATACCCTTAAGCGTCCCTCCGTGAAATCGGAACAACCGATTCCGGACGGCAGGTTGCCGCCACCCCGCACGGACGCCACCCGCAGATTCCCCCACGGACGCACCGCCATGATGAAACGCCTGTTCCTCGTCGCGCTCCTCGCCGCCACGCTGCTGCCGTTGGCCGGCTGCCGGTTGTTCCATCGGGACTGTGAGTCCGACAGCCGACGCTACCCCGAGCGCGACTGCCGCTGAACTTGAGCCGAATTGCACCGGCGGGGTGGTATTCCTTCGCCGGTCCTCCCACTTTTCCGTCCTGCGGTCACGCCTCGCCTGTCCGCCGCCTCTTCGCCCACGCCACCAGCCCGCACAGTTTCGGCGCTTTGCGGCGTGCTCCAGCTTGCCCCGAGTTGCACCTCCCCGCGACCCGCGCATACTTCCACAGCACGCGGGGCCAGGCAGGACGCCACCCGCCGCCGTGGGAAAGGAATCCCAACCGTTCCGACGGACCGGCCGCGAGATGCTCGCGCCTGGAGCTTGGAGGTTCCCACCCATGACGCTTTTCCGACGCTGGTTGTTTCTCGGTCTCATTCTGCTCGGCACCCAACTGTCAGCCGGCTGCTACTTGGGCTACACCAATCGCCCGGTGCTGTTCCCGAACGTGGCCGTCACGCCCGCCGTTGTCCGCCCCGGAGCGGCGGCCGGGTGTGGCCCGAGCTGCTACCGCGAGTTCGGCCCGAGCGGGTGCGGCGGGTCGCTGTTCGCCGGGTCGGGTGCGGGCTTCGGCAGCGGCGCGGCCCCGGTGGTCAATGGTCCCGTTTACGACGCCCCGGTTGCCACAGTTCCGCCCTACGGCGGGTACGGCATGCCGGTTTACGGCGGCGGGTTCACTGCACCGGCTCCGACGCCGGGCTGCGCCGGGTGCGCGGCGAACGCCGGCGGCTATTCGGGAATTCCGATCGCCGGCAGTGTCGGCGGTCCACCCATCGCCGTCAGCCCGGCCGGTGGGCCGATTCACGGCGTCCCCTACGACTCCGGCACGGTGCCGACGCTCAAGCCGCCTGTCGGGTCGATCCCGCTCCAGATGCCGAGTGAGGTGAAGGAATCGAAGAAGATCGTCGCCGCCGGGAAGTGAGCGACGGGTCTCAAGGGGTGGGGGGGTGTGCTGCGACTGAGACTACCCAGCCAAACTGGCAGTCACGCCCCCCGGAGCGCGTCGAGTGCAGCACCGATGTCTGCCGCCCGCATGAGCGATTCGCCGACCAGCACCGCCCTCACTCCCGCCGCCTGAAGTCGCGTCAGGTCGGCGTGGGTGCGGATGCCGCTCTCGCTCACCACCGCCACTGTGGGCGGGAAGTGCGGCAACAGGTGGAGCGTCCGTTCGAGGCGGGTGGTGAACGTCCGCAGGTCGCGGTTGTTGACACCGACTAGAGTGGCCCCGGTGGCGAGGACGCGGGGGAGTTGGTCGGCGTCGTGCAACTCGATGAGCACGTCCAGGCCCAGTTCGCGGGCGGCGGCGTTGAACTGGTTCAACTCGTCACCCGGCAGGCACTCGGCGATCAGCAGCACGGCGTCCGCCCCGGCCGCCCGCGCTTCGGCGAGTTGGTACGAGTCGATGACGAACTCTTTCCGAAGCACGGGAATGCTGACCGCCGCCCGTGCCGCCGTCATGTACGACAGGTGCCCCTGGAAATACTGCTCGTCGGTCAGCACGCTCAGGCAACTCGCGCCGTGCCTCTCGTAGGTGCGGGCGATGACCTCGGGGTCGAAGTCGGGGCGGATGACGCCGGCACTCGGCGATGCCTTCTTCACCTCGGCGATGACCGCCACGCCCGTGGCAGTACGAATCGCCTGCTCGAACCCGCGGCACGGCGGCAGGTCTGCGCACCGGCGGCGGAGGTCGGTGAGAGACACGGTCGCTTTCGCCGCCGCCACCTCGCGGCGCTTGGTCTCGACAATCTCGGTGAGCACGTCGGCCATCGTCACTCCTTCAGGTGAATGACCACATACCGCCCACGGCCCCCGTGGCTGCGGAACACCGTTCGGGTGGTGTCGAACGGCATGGCCGGCTCCGGGTGGAGGTGTCGCGGG
Organism: Planctomycetia bacterium; assembly: GCA_031387445.1. Classification (GTDB taxonomy): domain Bacteria; phylum Planctomycetota; class Planctomycetia; order Gemmatales; family Gemmataceae; genus JALHQU01. The sequence goes on along the minus strand of JANNDF010000545.1, from coordinate 7,772 downwards.
TTCGTCCGCACCCAGGCGGCCGCCGGCGGCAGCAGGTCGGCCGCGGTCGGCCCAGGTTGGTTGTACGCCTCGTAAATGGCGGCGCGCTCGTCGTCGCCCGGTTTCGCAATGCCACGCATGCACAAATCGACCCACGCGGCGAACGCGAGGCGTTGCAGGTCGATGACCACGAACCGCTTGTTGGTGTTGTCATCGAATTCTTCGCACACCCGCCGGTAGCAGTCCGGGCTGATCATTGTGGCGGTGTTCACGTGCATGAACCGCAGGCCCGGCTTCACGTCGAGCATCAGGTAGAGCGGGTGCGGGGAGTCGTGCCAGCAGACCAGTTGCTCGTCGCCGACTTGTCGCCCGCGGAGGTACTCGGCCACCTCGCCGAGTTCCACCCAGTTGAAGCAGGCGGGGTGGATCACCTCGCGGCGGAGGTCGTCGTACAGTTCGTACCGCTCGACCCCGTGCGACTGACGGAAGCAGTCGGGCCAGTGGGCGTTCCGCCGGCGGTCGAATAGCGGGTGCGGGGTGAACACCTCGCGGACGTTGTCGTTGACGCTCGCGGCTTCCCCCATCGTCTGTGGGGCGATCACCCAGCACGCCTGCACGACGAACAGCCAGCCGAAGACGAGCGCGGCCGCGTTCCACCTGAACCCGGCCCACACCGCCAGCCCGATCATCACCTCGGTCACGTGGACGTACATGTACGCCCGCTGGAGGATGATGCCCTGCAACACCCAGAGGATGTAGATCGCCCCCAGGCAGGCGCGGGCGTACCGCTGTTCGTCCATGCCGCCGGTGAACCACACACCACGGAAGGCGATCCGGTGCAGCAACCCGCCCTGCTCGGTCGGGCGGAAGCGTGCGGCCCAAAGGCGGGCGTCGATCACTCCGAACAGGGCGTAGACGACGGCGAGCGGGGCGAGAAAGTTCCACGGTGGGAACCAGGTGAAGAAGCCCCAGCGGGCGTGCATCTGGCTCAGCGTGAAGTCCAGGTAGCCGACGTTCCAGACGGTCATGACCTCGGTGAACGCCACCCAGGTGCCGGAGGCGACCAGATACCACACCCCGGCAGCACCGATCAGCCCGCCGGAAAGTAGGGTGCCGCCCAGGTCGGCCGCCAGCACGCCCGCCCACGCCCACCAACTCCGTCCGACGGTTCGCGCGCCCACCAGCCGCGGGGCGGTGAGCAGCCACCAGCAGACCGCTACCAGCAGGAAGTGCGGCTTGATCCACACCGCCACCGCCCACATCGCGCCTTCCGCCATCGCCGGTAGGAACACCCCGCGCGCAATGCCGTGGGCCGGGCGGGTGATGCGTTGCAGCCGCAGCGTCACGGCCAAGAGCGCCGGCAGGGTCAGCCAAACGTCGCGCTGGGCGTGGGCCATCTCGTGCGAGAACAGGTAGAAGCCGGCACACCCGGCCGCCACCCACAGCCGGTTGACGACGGTCCCGCCGGCGAGTTTGACCAGCCGGCAAAGGGTGAGGGTGGTGCCGAGGATGATGAGCAGGTCGACCGCGAGGAGACTTTCCGAACTCCACCCGACGACGGCCCGCAGGCCTGACAGCAGCCAGACGAACCCGGGGGTATTGGTGTCGAAGAGGTCACGATAGTGGACGCCGCCGCTCAAGATGTTCTTGGCCGCGAGGTCGTACAGGGTGATGTCGCACCATAACGGCGATCGCAGGAACAGGGGCACTCCCACCGTCGCGCACAGCACAATCAGCGCGACCGGCAGTACCCGCCGCACGAGTTGAAAAGTGCGACTGGGGGAGAATACCGGCTGTGCGGGTTTCATCGACGGGAACTCTGACGGTTACAGAAAATGGGACGAGTGTTCGGGAAAAATGGTTGCGTCGGGTCGCCGCAGCATTTAGGATCGCGGGTGTGGGAATCAGGATTATTCCACAAGGTCGCGACGGGAAGGATGCCGCCCACCCACCTCTCCCGTGACCAGGTCCCCGCCCGGCAGTTTACTGACTCCGGACGTTCGTTTTCCTCGATTGCCCGCACGGACCACACCAGAAGGAGCGACGCATGATGGTCACCCTCCCGCCCCCGCACACGCAAGCCTGTGAAGCCCTGCTCCGATCGAGCAACCCGGAAGTGCGTCGGTTGAACGTGAAGGAGACCGTCGAGACGGTCGAGATCACCGGCGTGGTGTCCTGTTTCTACCTGAAACAACTGGCCGGGGAGACGGTGCGGGCTGCCGCCGCCGGGCGGACCATCAAGAACCGCGTCCTCGTCTGCCGTGAGGACCGCCCCGCCACCGAATCCTTCTGCGGGATGTGACCACATCACGGTGAACCGCGGGTGAATCACCCGGCGGCTGACGCCGCCGGTTCACCAATCAGCCCAACCACTCGCCCAACAAGTGCGTGAATCGTCGCTCGATGGCGGCGGTGCAGAATCGGTCGTCGTACCGCTCGCGGCCGCGGTCGATCTGCCGCTCGCGTTCCGTGTCGTCCGTCAACACCGCGTCGAGTTGCACCGCCAGCGCCGCCGCGTCCGCCCCGGCGTACCGCGCCGCGTCCCCGGCCGTGTATGGTACCGCAGTCGCCGGCACCGCCACCACCGGCACGTTCAACCCCATCGCCTCGATCAGCGGCACGCAAAACCCTTCGTGCCGACTGGTCACGAGCAGCACGTCGGCGATCAGGTAGAGCCCCTTCAACTGGGTGTTCGACACCTTGCCGGTGATGAACACATGCCCGCCCTGGCCGTGAGTGTCGATGCACTCCCGCACCTCCGCCGCGTGCGCCGGCACCGGCTGGTCGCCGGCGATCACCAGTCGGGCGTGCGGGTTGAACCGCCTGCGGTACTCGGCGAAGGCGGCCACCGCGAGCGGCAGGTTCTTGTTCGGCACCACCCGCCCGACGGTCAGGATCGTGGTCGTCCAGTCGTCGAACCCGGCGACGGCGGCGTGATCGGGCTCGAGCGCGAGAAGCTGGTCGGCGTGGTGGAACGGTGGCAGGTCGTGAAACTCCCGGCCGGGCCGGAACTGTTGCACGTGTTCGCCGTTGTACACCGAGTCGGTCCAGAACACTGCGTCGGTGTCGGCCAGTCGCGCCACCTGCGCGATGCCCTCCTCGCACCCTTTCGCCACCTTTTTGTTGTCGTGGAAGAACTCTGGCGGGGTGACGTTGTGGTACTTCACCGCCTTCCGCCGGCAGACGGTCCGCTCGATGGCCCGCACGCCCGGTTCGAACCCGATGCTGTGGTGGTAGATGAGCAGGTCGTCCGGGCTAGTAAGCACGTTCGGGACTTCGTCCACATGAACCACCGACTCGGGCGAGGGGGTGCCGTTGTTGAAGAACGTCACCTCGACCCCGCGACGGCGGAGTTGCCGGGCCATGCCGACGGCGTCGTTCCCGACGGCGTCCCCGTGGTACAAGGTGGGGATGATGATGCCGGCCTTCATGCCTGTCCCCCGGTGGCGGGCAGCAGCCCGTGTTTCCGTAGCGCCGCAACGATCTTCCGCCCGCTCTTCCGCCAGGTGAAGTTGGCCGCCCGCACGGCGGCCAGCCGGCCCAGCCGCCGGGCGGCCGGCTGGTCGGCGTACACCTCCCGCATCCGGGCGATCAGCCCGTCGTCGTCCGGGTCGGCCCAGTGACCGGTGTACACGTCGTTCGACACCGGCACGAGGGTGTGCGGCACCGAATAGCCCACGGTCGGGTCGAAGAAGGCCGTCAGCCCGCTGTAATTGGCGGTGATGATCGGCCGCCCGCACGCCATCGCCTCGATCAGGTGCAGGCCGAACCCCTCACCGAACGAGCCGTTCAGGTAGGCCGTCAGCGAGCGGTACCACGCGGCCAGTTGCGGGTACGGCAGGGTGGTGCGGATCAGATCGACCCGCGGGTCGTCGTAGGTGTCCACCACCGGCGAGGTGGGGGAAATTTTCACCCGCAGCCGCACACCCTGTTCGGTCGGAAACGCCCGGCGGAACAGGTCGATCATCCGCTGGGCGTTCTTCCGCATCCCGCCGGCCACCAGCGCCCCGGCCGTGCCGAACGTACACACGTCCGGCTCCGACCCGTCGTCGTGGAACACGAGCGGGTCGTACCCGAGCGGCGCAACCTCGATCGGCGCCGTCACCCCGCTCCGGCGGAAGCAGTCCACCTGCCACCGGCTGGGCACGATCACCAGTCCGGCGGCGTTCAGCGTGGCGGCGTCGGCCGGCGGCAGGGTGTCCGTCTCCCACATGGTGTAAATGGCCGACCGCCGCGTCATCTTGAACCGCCGGGCGAGGAACGGCGGGGAGACGACCAGCACGGTGTCGCTCGCCCGTTTGCGGTCGGGCAGGGGCGGGATCACCTGCGGGGGCACCAGGCTGGCGTCCATCGACACGATCGGGTGGCGGAGCAGTTTCACACCCGCGCTCGGCAGCCCGAGGAGCAGGGCGTAGGCGACGTGGTTCCAACCGGTGATGCCGTTCAGGTCGGCGGCGAGGATGAGCGGATCGGCCGGGGCGGGTGGGGCCGGGCCGACTCGCCCGCGGTCGGACAGCGGCGTCTCTCGTACCGGGTAGGCGAGCACCCGGTCGCTCCGCCGGCGGGCGTCGGCGGGCAACCCGCTCTCCACCCATTCACCGAGTGCGGCCGGGGTGAGATCGTCCGGCATCTGGTCGGGCAGGCGGTCGGTGCGGGTCAGCCACACGTCGCCCGCACGCGCCGACTCCCCCCGCACTTCGACCGCCAGCGGGTCGTGGACCGCACCGGCGTACCCCAAGCCGGTCGGGTCGGCCCGCACCTGCTCGGCCAACTGGTAGAGGGCGTCTTCGGCCAACTCCACCGCCGGCGGCAGCACCACCAGCCGTTCACAGCCGGTCTCGGCCAGACTGCGGGCGACGGCGGCGGCGAGGCCGTCCTCTTCGCCCACCAGCGACACCTTCACCCGCCGGTCGGCACCGATGATTGTGGCCAGGTGCGGGTGCAGCCACGCCGGGCCGGCGCACGCCAGCACCAACTCCCAGTGCGGGTACAACTGCCGCCGCACGGAGTGTGCGGCGGCGCGGGCCTCGTCGAACTTCTTCGGATCGACCGGCAGCAACACGGCCATCGGTTCGGGCGACGGCATGGCATTCACCGCCGCTCGCACCGCCTCGGCGTCCCGTTCCGGCAGCGAGTGCCGCCGCCACCAGCCCCCGTCCACCTCACTCGCCTTGTACGCCCCCGGCCGCATCACCCGGCTGTCTCGCAGGCCCTTCAACACCTTCTGACCGAACTCGCCGAACCGCCCGCAGAGGAGCATCCCACCGCCACGCATCAACACCGGCCGCAGGCATCGGTAGGCCGCCAGCAGCTTGAACTTCTCGGCCACCGCCACCAGGCCGATGAGCGGGGCGGGGATGCGGGCGACCGCGAACCGCTCGACGGTGAACCCGCCTTCGACGTGGAACAGGGTGACCGTTAACCGGCGGGTGGCTCGTGGCAACTCGATGGTAAAGTTGCTGTCGAGCGTGCGGTTCCAGTTCAGGCTGTCGGCGGCGACCAGCTTGTGCGGCGGGTCGGCCGGATCGAACACCACATCGGCCCGCTTGTACACGCCGAAATGGGTGTGTGAGCGGACCCGCAAGCGGAAGCGGTACCAGCCGGGTGGGAGCGGGGCGTCGGCGGTGAAGGTGACCGAACTGCCGTCGGCGTACCAGCCGTCGGCCTCGCGGCGTAAGCCGGGGCCGGGGGTCAGGTGGTCGGCGGTGAGTTTCGCGGGCGCGGTGCGGAGGGGCACACCTCCCGATTCGACGGCGACAGACAAGGCGGCACTCCGTTGCCGGTGAATCCAAGCGATGTCGATAAGGTCCGAGATGCTCCAGGGGGAATCAACCCCAACCGCCTTGTGAGGGGCGACTCCCATATTGGCAGAGTCATTTCAGTTTCACCATTTCACCCCCTGGAACGCCAACCGGCCGGGGGTTTCCCCCCGGCCGGCGTGTGCGATTGCTTGTGCAGTTAGCGTTTGCTGAACTGGACGCCGCGGCGGGCACCACGCAGGCCGTACTTCTTGCGTTCCTTCATGCGGCTGTCGCGGGTCAGATAGCCGCTCTCGCGGATCTTCCGCACCATGCCGGCGGCCGGATCTTCGGGGGCGACCAGCACCGGGGTGCCGTCGGCGTTGGCGGTCGGCGCCTTCGGGGCGGGGGCGGAGGCGGCTCTCGCCGCGTCCTTCGTCTGCGCCTGATAGCTCCGTACCATGGTCACATGGTTGCGAACAATGATCTTCTGCTCGCCCTTCGGCGAGAACATGGTCTTGAGCGCTCGGGCCAGACCCTGGCTGATGGCCCCGGCCTGCCCGGTGATGCCCCCGCCGGCCACTTTCACGGTCACGTCCAGGCGGGCACCCTGCTCGGTGATGACCAGCGGCCCCATGACCGCCGCCCGGTCTTTCTCTTCGGTGAAGAATTCGTCCAGCGGGCGGCCGTTGATGACCACCTGCCCCTTGCCTTCGGTCACCCGCACGCGGGCGACGGACGTCTTCCGCCGGCCGGTACCCAGGTAGTACGTCACCTTCTTCTTTTCGGCCATTGGTCGGGAGCCTTAAGGTTGTCTCCGGCCTCAGTGAAGCCGGTCCGACCGGGGTCACAGACCCCGGCTACAGTGGGGCGGTGGGGTTACGCTTTGAGGGTGGCGGTGGCGGGCAACTTGTACTCGGCCGGCTGCTGGGCCTGGTGGGTGTGCTGCGCGCCTTTGAAGATCTTCAGCTTGGTGATCTGCTTGTACGCCAGCGGGCCGCGGGGCATCATCCGCTTGACCGCCAGCCGCACGATCTCTTCCGGCTTGCGGGCGAGCATCACGGTGGCCGGGATGATCTTCTGACCACCGGCGTAGTGGCTGTACGTCTGGTAGCTCTTCTTCTCCCACTTGTTGCCGGTGAACTGCACCTTGTCGGCGTTCACCACGATGACGAAGTCACCGGTGTCGCAGTGGGGGGTGAACGTCGGCTTGTGCTTGCCGCGGAGCAGGTTGGAGATCACAACCGCCAGCCGCCCGACCACCAGGTCGGTCGCGTCGATCACGTACCACTGGGGCGTGACGGTTTCCTTCTTGGCCATGTACGTGGACATCGCGGCAAATTCCCTAACGGCGGCGGGACCGAAATTTCGGAAGTTGTAATGGTAAAGGCGGTGCGAACGCCGTCAAGGGACGGGCGTGGAAATCCGCCACCTCCGTCCCGGTTCGCCCGCCGAATCCGCCGAATACGCGACCGCATTCCGGCGAACCACCGGGTAGGACGACCGCTCCTTCCCGACATGAGGAGATTCACCATGAGCTCTGCGACCGCCCCAATGGTTCCGCCGGTGCCAGAGGTGCGTCACCCGTTCGGTCTGCCGATGGGCACCATCCGCGCCACCCTGGCCCTGCTCATCTGCGGGTTCGTGTGGCTGGTGCTCCTCTGGCCGCACGACAACGTGAGGCTGCCTCTCGCCCATTTCTTCATGGGCAGCATGGTGTTCATGGCGTTCGTCACCCACCCCGGCCTGCAACCCGGCGAGGGGCGGTCAGTCGCCCCGTGGGTGCTTCGGCTGCTGTTCGTCGCGGGCAGCATTGGGGTCGTGGCCTACGCCGTGTACCAAGATTGGGCGAAGGTGACGACGCGGCTGGTGCCGGACGTGAACGAGTTCCGCGACTGGTGGCTGGCCTACCTGGGGGTGACGGTCGGCGGGTTCCTGCTCGGGCGTGTCATCCGGCTGGTGCTCGGCAACCACAACACGTTCTTCTGGAGCCTGCAGTCCTGGTTGTCGGTACTCGCCCTGCTCATGATGATCGGCGAGTTCCTACTGTTCATG
>JANNDF010000499.1:0-5708 GCA_031387445.1 Planctomycetia bacterium | reverse complement strand
CCCGGCGGGTGAGGGGGGTGACAAGACGCCGCCCGTGCGTCTCGCGTGGGTGGTGACCACCGTCACTCTCCCTCGAAGCGGTAGATGAGCATCGTCCGGGTTCGGGTCACGGGGGTGAGGGACCGCAGCCAGCGGATGGTGTCTTCGGTCGTCGGGCGGGTGTCGAAGGGGGCGCGGAGGAGGGTGGCACTCACCGCCAGATACCCACCGCCCACCCGCCGCCGCACCTCCACCTGCGAACTGTCCGGCAGGTCGTGAACGGGCAGACTCGTGAACGGCGGGCGGTCTTGCTGCGGGTCGAACCCGAAGTACCAGACGTACAGCGGCGGTTCGCCGTGGGCGGCCCACCAGTCGCGGAGTTCGGGCAGCCCTTGCCCCCAGTCGTAGTTCGAGTCGGACAGCAGGTCGGCCCCACGCGGCGGCCCGCCGTGCAGTTGGTTCACATGCCTGATGCCGTCCGGCCACACCGCCACCGCGCTTACCGCCGCGTACCCGGCCGCAACAACGACCGCCCCCGTGGCGACCCGCCGCCGCCAGCGGTCGGGGGTCGGCCCGATTTCCCGCACCGCCCCGCACGCCAGGGTGATGAGCAGGAACACCACCAGCGGGAAGACCAGCCGCAGGCCGATCTGCACTTTCATGGTGAGCGAGAACAGGAAGAGGATCGCCGTCACCCACCCGGCGGCGTGCGCCACCCCGCGCGGGCGGGCGGCGCACACCACTAGCACCGCCAGCAGGGTGGCGTCGGGCAGTTTGATCGCCAGCGTGGCCGGGTAGTAGAACCACACCGCCTGTGGGTAGGCGTGACCGTAAACGACCGCCGACCCGTGCCCGGCCGACCCGTGCTTGATCTGTCGGGCCAGCCCCTCGGTCGCGTTCGGGAAGCACGCCAGCCCGGAGTCGGCCAGCCACACCAGCACCTCACGGGTTGGGCCGGTGGTGAGTTCGTGCACCCACTTCGAGAACTGCGGTTCCGGCTGCCAGCAGGTGCCGGTGTACACCAGCACCCACCCGAGGGCGATCCAGAAGGCGGTGAACACGTCCCACCGCAGGCGGAGCGTCGCCCGCCGCCACGCCCCGGCGGTGGCGAACACGCCGCCGGCCCACCCCGGCCAGCCGCCTTGCCCGCGGAGGTGCTGCATCCCGAGCACCAGCCACACGATCGGGACGTACACCAGGGTCGATGCTTTGGCGGACAGGCCGACGCCGAACAGCACCCCCGGCAACAGCACCCGCCGCCACCACCCGCGCTCACGAGCGGTGGCGAAGTGGTAGGCCGCCGCCAGCACCGTCGCCGTTGCCGCGATGTCGGTGGTGGCCAGGGCCGCGTGGCCGAGCAGGTTCGGCTCGCACGCCACCAGGGCCACCGCCCACCGCCCGCCCCACGGGCCGCCCAGTCGCCGCCCCCACATCAGCGAGTACGCCAGCAGCGCCCACCAGAACGCCAGGTTGCCGGAGCGGGCCAGCCGGAGCAACTCGGGGAAGTCGGCGTCCGGGTCGAACCGCCCGCCGCGGGCCACCTCGGCGACGACGGCCGGGATCGCTTGCACGTCCGGCGGCAAGGTCATCACGCCTTCGGCCATGAATCGTGTCGGGTTGCCGGTGTGCAGCCGTTCCAACCCCTGCTGGACGTACAGGGTCTCGTCCACCGTCGGCCCCAGGTGCCCTGCGGCCGTGAGGCACCACGCGGCCGACCCGCCGGCGAGCGCCAGGAACCAGAGCCAGTCCGCCCACACCCCGCGCGTCATGCGTGCCCCTTCGTCGTTGGCCAGACGCGACAGCTTATCGCATGTCGGTGGCCCCCTCCAGCCGAGTGCGCACGACCAACCCCCCCACCGTGACGCGACCCGGCCGTTACACAGCCGGCTTGTTCATTCGCCCCGCCCGGGTGACACTGAGCGTGTACCCTCGTTCAACAGGAGGCCGGTGATGAAAACGAACGCGGTCCTGCTGGTCGTCGCCTTCGCGGTCGTGGTGTCAACCGCTCCGTTCGCCCGGGGTGAAGACCCCCCGCCGCCGGATGACGCCAAGAAGGTGATGACGGCCCTGGAACAGGACCTCAAGGCGATCGAGGCCAAGGTCCGGAAGGAGGCACTGGCGAGATTCGAGAAGTCGCTGAAGCAGTTGCAAGACCTGCACGACGGCTACGTGAAGGCGGGCAAGAAGGACGACGCGGCGGCCGTCGCCGGACTCATCAAGCGGGTGAAACAGGAAACGCTCGTCCTCGCACTGGACGCCAAAGTGCTGGACGACCCCGGCGTCCTGACCGGGTATCGGGGCAAGACGGATGAGGTGTTCTACTTCAAGGTGGTCGGATCGACCGACGGGATGGTGTGGGGGACGGGGGTGTACACCGACGACTCCCCCCTGGCGACCGCCGCCGTCCATGCCGGGGTGTTGAAGGCGGGGGAGACGGGGGTCGTCAAGGTGACCATTCTGGCGGGCGAGGCGTCGTACACCGGCTCGACGGCGAACGAGGTGACCACGTCCGAGTACGGCCAGTGGGAGGGCAGCTACAAGGTGGAATTGCTGAAGGCGGAGAAGAAGTGACCGAAAACGCAGCGAGCCGAGCGACTTTCGCCGCTCGGCTCGCTGCGTTACTTCACTTCACCACTCACACGGCCAGCATGTCGGTCATCGCCTCGGCGGTCGGCGAGTCGAAGCCCTGGTCGGCGGCCGTGCCGCCCAGGATCTCCTTCAGCCGGTTCCGGGCGACGTGCAGCCGCCGCTTGATGGTGCCGATCGGGGCCTCGAACTCCGCGCTCATCTCGATCAGGCTCTTGCCCCGCAGGTAGAACGCCTCCAGGGTGGCCCGGTCCTCGGCCTTCAGCTTGTTCAGCCCGGCGTGCAGCTCGGCCTTCGCCTCACTCGCTTCCAGCTCGTGCTCGGGCGCCTTCACCGCGCCGGCCACCCCTTCCAGGATCTCCTGGTCGGTGCCGAACGCCGGCCCCCGCCGGGTCAGCCGGTTGATCGCCATCCGGGCGGTGATCTTCCGCAGCCAGCCGGCGAAGCACCGGGCGTCCCGCAGTTGCGGCAGTTTCCGCATGGCGTGAACGAACACTTCCTGTGCCAGTTCCTGCGCCTCGTTCGGGTTCCGCACCCGAGCCAGGGCCATCGCGTACACGCTGCTCTGGAACCGCACGACCAGCTCGCCGAACGCCTCCCGGTCGCCGGTCTTGGCCCGGTCCACCAGAACAGTGATTTCGGTCCAGCTCATGATCAGAGTCCTGTCCCGATCGGGTGTTGTGTGTCCACCCGTACCCACGTTGCCAGCGCTCCCGGGCGGCCTCCCCTGATCGAGGTGGGGGGCCGGCGTCCGGTGAAGCCGGGCGGGCCCGCAGGTGAGCGCGCGACACGCACCTGGGCGAACCGGGTCATGGCCCGGTGGCGGTGCGAATGCGTCGGCGCATCCCGGTGCGGGTGGTCCGCGGTGGGACGGCGGAAGTGCGACGGGGGCGTTGACCTGATGACCTGAGCGGACGCGGAATAGGGTGGGACGCTCTCGCCGAGAGCGGCATCTGACCGACTCTCGGAGAGAGTCGGCCACCCTACAGAACGCACACGCTCAGCCGGGGTCGTGGCCGGCCGTCAGCACGGGGTTAGGGGTTGCGGGATGTTTCCGGATCCCGGTGAAGCCGAAGCAGTACGCGCCAATTCGCTGGGTGATCGTCAGCCGGGCCAAGCTCGCGCCTGGTCCGTGTGCGGATTCCGTTGCGGGTTCGCGTATGCCGGGCGTCACCTCACTGGGATGCGGCGGTCGTGGCACTCACTCTCACCTGGGGCCAACTCTCGTTGGCTTTGCAGTCCGTATGGCGCACCGATCGGGCGGGCGGCGATTGGCAGTCGCGGCGTCGGCCGAACGGGTCCAGTTTGGACTCCAGGGTGAGGGTGGTGGCCGCGGTTCTGGCGGATAGCACTGTGGCTACCGCCCTCACCGCTCGACACACCGGGGAACCGGGAACGCTTCCGACCGAACCGGCCGGGGCGGGTGACAGCGGATACCGTGTGGGATCTCCGCTGTCCTTCCGCCCGGGTTTTTGGTCCGGGAACGGGAGCGGGGGCAAGAAGGTGCGCCCCTGGGACAGGAAAGACTCCGCCGGCGGTTCCACCAGCATCCGACCCAGACCGAAACGATCGCCGTTGACCTGCGCCTGATTGGCGGCGAGGGTCGCGGTGAAGGTCGTCGTCTGAATGGTCGTGATGAGCACGGGGCACCTCCGAGCGGAGTGGGCGGGGGTTCGGTGTGAACCGCCACGCCGGTGAGCGGGATTGCTACGACATCGAGGGTTCGAAGGACGGTTAGAGGTTTCGAGGTCCACACAGATTCAGACGCAACGGGGGCAAGATCGTTTGCCGTGGTCGCGTCCGGTCAGTTCTTATACCGGATGTTCGACCGCGGCGGACAGTTCTTGCGCCGGATTTTCGTCCGATTTTGCGGGGACCGAACACCGCGAACATTTTCGCCGGACTTCACCTCAGACGGAACCAGGTTCACCCAGGTTCGCGCGGAATCGGGATTTTTCCCAGAAAGTGACCGACCGGGGTGAAACGCGAACCGGGCACCCGAAGGTGCCCGGCAGGGGGGAGGAAGCTACTTCTTCTCCGGCGGGGTGGCTTTCAGGTCGCCTTCTTTCTTCTTCGCCCGGATGATGTCAAGCTTCTCCTGCCATTCTTTCGGAAGTCCGCCGGGGTGGGCCGGGATCACTCTGCCGCTCGGGGTCTTCCGCTCTGGCTCCGGAGGGTACAGCTTCAGGATCAACTTGTCGCTCACGTCCTCCCCGTTCTCGATGTCGTTGAACAGGCTGTCGTACCGGAAGCGGTCGTCCTTGTAGGCCAATTGACTCTCGGGCAGTTTCGCTTTCGGGCGGCGGGAGATGCAAATCTCCATGCAGTAGAGTATCCCGTCCTCTTTGTCCTTGATGACCTCCAATCGCACGGTATCCCCCACTTGCACATCGTCCCAGCGATAGGCGTTCATGCCGAACGTCACCGGTAGGATTTTGCCCCCGCGGAGGACATTGATCGGGGCGATGCGGTGTTCCAGCACCGGCTCGAACCACTCATTAATTTCAACGAGGGTAAGGCCGTTGGCGTCAATTTTACCCACGATTCCTCTGTACACGTCACACGGACCCATCGGCTCGGTGAACTCCTTCACCTTCTGCGTGGCCTTCGCCGGGGTCGGCGGATCGGCCGCAACCACCCGCGGCCCGGGCCGGTCGTAGGAGCGGGAGAGTTCTCCGGTGGTGCGTCGCGGCCATCCCGAAACCCCTTCGAGACTGAACCCACGGCCGCTCAACTTCTCCGGGTCTTTCGTCGTCACACCCGCTTTCGTTTCTTCGATCTCCAGCCAGAAGCCGTAGAACTTCTTCCGGACCTCCTCCGCCTGATCTTCCTTCTTCACCACCTTGTCGCTCTTGGCGGGCGGCGGCGGATCGCCGGCCAGGACGACCGCCGCCAGCAGCGTCACACAGAGCATTGGCATCACGGATCGCATTCTCCGGCCTCGTATTATGTGGTGGGTGTGGGGAGAGAAGTGATCGTTTCGATCACGGGATTCTTGTACTCTGGACTTCCCCACGGATTGTGGACAGCGTTTAGCGGTGGGTCGGGTTGTGCGTCCGCTCGTACTCGGCCGGGGCGACGTACCCCAGTGAGGAGTGGCGACGGACGCGGTTGTAGAACACCTCGATGTACTCGAACACACT
>JANNDF010000489.1:0-3562 GCA_031387445.1 Planctomycetia bacterium | reverse complement strand
ATTATGCGGAAAGGCGGCGTCATGGCGAGGCGAACGGCTCCCCGAGACCTCACCCCCCGGCCCCCTCTCCCAGGGGAGAGGGGGTGTTCAAGACGAAGACGTTGAAGGCACGTTCACGGTCGCTGAGGAACTGACACAGGTTGAACACCCCCTCTCCCCTGGGAGAGGGGGCCGGGGGGTGAGGTCTCGGGGAGCCGTTCGCCTCGCCATGACGCCGCCTTTCCGCATAATGCCGCTCATGCGATCCGTCCTCCGCCGATTCGTTGCCCGCGTGAAGAACGCCTTCCGCCGGCGGCTCGACCCGCCGACCGTCCTTCACCTGGATGACCTGCCGCGGATCAACGGCATCCTGGCCGGTGCCGGCCTCGCCCCGATCACCTCCCGGCCCACGCCCGACCCGCTCACCGCCGAGCCGGCCATGCGGGTGTTCGAGCTGGATCACGTGCTACGAGCTGCGATCCCGCTCGCCCTCACCCCGGCCGGTCGGCAAGACTTCCTCGGCTGGGCGGTCATGCACTCGAACGGGGCGAGCAAACTGACGGCCGCCCAGGTGCTCGCCCTGGTCGCCCACACCGACCGCCTGCCCGACCGCGGGTTGGAACTGTCGTACCGGCTGAACGCCGAGTGGCAGAGGGCGGTGCCCGACGCCCTCACGCCTCGCGGGTGGAAGCGGCTGAAGGTGTACCTGCGAGTCAAGTACAACCTCGACGGCCACTGGTTTCGCCGGGCGAGCCTGCCCCACGAGGTGTCGCGGCCGTGGCCCCGCCGCGGGGTGAACGTGGTCGCCCACCACGACTACCCGAGCGGGCTGGGGGTGGTGTCGGCCGAGTTGGTGGACGCCATTCAAAAGGCCGGGTTCACCACCGCCTTGCGCGACCTGCCGGTGATCGCCCGACCCGACCCGCTCGCCCCGCGGAAGCTGGAACTGGAGTGGTACGACACGACGGTGGTGGTAGCGGCGGTGAACACCTTCCCGGACGAGTGGTTCACCCGCACCGGCCTGTATGTGAGGCCGGGGGTGCGGCGGATCGCCGTGTGGTACTGGGAGATGGAAGACGTGCCGGCCGAGTGGGTGCCGCAACTGGGCTGGGCGGACGAGGTGTGGGCGCCGACCGACTACACGGCGAACGCCTTCCGCAAGGTGGTGCGCGCCCCGGTGCGGGTGGTGCGGCCGGGGTTCGAGTTGCCGCCGTTCGACCCACTGCCGCGGAGTCACTTCGGCCTGACCGACGGGCGGTTCGTGGTGCTGTTCACCTTCGACATGCGGAGCATCATGGAGCGGAAGAACCCGCTCGGCCTGATCGCCGCCTTCCGCAAGGCGTTCGCCCCGTCCGACCCGGTCGACCTGGTCATCAAGGTGTCGAACGGGACGGTGAACCCGGACAACTTCGAGCAACTTCGCTCGGCGTGCGAGGCGGCCGGGGTGCGGCTGATGGATGCGGTGCTGCCGCGGGGCGAACTGCTCGCCCTCATGAACTGCTGCGACTGCTACGCCTCGCTGCACACGGCCGAGGGGTTGGGGCTGGGCATGGCCGAGGCGATGTTCATGGGCAAGGTGGTGGTGGGCAGCAATTACTCCGGCAACACCGACTTCATGACCGCCGACAACAGCTACCCGGTGAACGTGCGGCGGGTGAAAATCCCAAAGGACATCCCCCCGTTCCAGGCCGGGCTGATCTGGGGCGAAGCGGACCTGGACCACGCCGCCGAGCAACTGCGGCGGGTGTTCGACCACCCGGCCGAGGCGAAGGCGAAGGGCGAACGCGCGCGAAAGGAGTTGAAGCGGATGTTCGCCATGTCCGCCTACGTTCAGCGGGTGAAAGACGCACTGGAACACCCCGCCCCACCACCCACCGCCTGACTCCCCCGGAGGCCCGCCCGTGCTCATCTTCGACTCCCACCTGGACCTCGCCCTGAACGGGGTGGACTGGAACCGCGACCTGCGGATGGACGTTCACGACATCCGCGTGCAGGAGAAGGTGTACGGCGTCACCGACCCCGGCCGACAAACGGGTACAGTCAGCCTGCCGGAGTTGAAGAAGGCCCAGGTCCACGTCGGCGTCGCGACGCTGCTCGCCCGTCAGGAACTGGCCATCAACCACCCGTTCGGGTGGACCACGCCCGAAGCGTGCTACGCCATGTGCCACGCCCACCTGGCGTACTACCGGGCGATGGAGCGGAGCGGGTGGGTGAAGATGCTGCGAACGAAGAAGGACCTGGCGGCGCACGTGAGCGACTGCTTCACCAGACCGGACAGGACGCCGTTCGGATACATCCTGAGCATGGAGTGCGGCGACGGCGTCCTCGACCCGGACAACATCCGCGAGTGGTACGACAACGGGCTACGGGCCATCGGCATCACGCACTACGGGGCGAACCGCTACGGCGGCGGCACGCGGTGCGAGGTGGGGCTGGCGGTGGACGCCCTGCCGCTGCTGGACAACATCCAGCAACTCGGCATGGCACTCGACATGACGCACCTGTCGGACAAAGCCTTCTGGCAGGTGGCCGACCGCTTCGGCGGGCGGGTGCTGGCCAGCCACCAGAACGCGCGGAAGTTCTGCGACTGGCAGCGGCAGTTCTCCGACGAGCAGTTGAAGTCCGTGATCGAGCGGGACGGCGTGATCGGGGTCGCGTTCGACGCCATCATGTTGCAACCCGGTTGGGTGCGGGGGCAAACGAAAGCGGAAGTGACCATCGAGCGGGCGGTGGAGAACATCGACCACGTGTGCCAGCTCGCCGGCAACTGCAAGCACAGCGGCATCGGCTCCGACCTGGACGGCGGCTACGGGTTCGACCAGACGCCGGCCGACCTGAACACCATCGCCGACCTGCAGAAGATCCCCGAACTGCTCGACAAACGGGGGTACAAGCCGGCCGACGTGGAAGCGATCATGCACGGCAACTGGCTGCGGTTCTTCGCCCAGGTGCTGCCGGAGTGACCGCATTCCGGCGAACCCCGGCAGTGATGCCGGGGGTGCTTTGTTGCCCTCACCCCCGGCATCACTGCCGGGGTTCACCTGAACACGAAATGAACTGGGCCACCACCCTCTACGTCGCCCTCGCGGCGGCTGCCGGCAGTTGCATCGCCATGCAGGCGACGGCGAACGGCAAGTTCCGCGAGAACCTGGCCACCGGCGCAGCCGACGACGCCCCGTGGTACGCGGCGCCGGCGTGGGCGTCGTACTTCAGTATCTGCGGCACCATCATCTGTGCCACGGTGGCGATGCTGATTCTCCGCCCGCCGTTCCCGACGAAAGAAGCGTTCGCTTCAACTCAGTGGTGGAACTGGATCGGCGGGCCGCTCGGCGCGGCCATCGTGCTGGCCGGCGCCACACTGGCGCCGAAGCTCGGCCCGGCCGCGTTCATCGCCCTGGTGGTGGGCGGGCAAATCCTCTGCTCAATGGTACTCGACCACTTCGGGCTGACCGGCCTGCCGCAGCCGCTCAGCCTCGGCAAAGTGTTCGGGGCGGTGCTGATCGTCGGCGGTGTGGTGTGCGTGAAGTTCTTGTAGGTCGGGCTGAAGTGGTCTGCTCGCTCCGCGAGCGGGTTCGGAAGACCG
>JANNDF010000480.1:0-4351 GCA_031387445.1 Planctomycetia bacterium | reverse complement strand
TCGCGATCATGGGCTATCGCGTCAGTCCTTCTTCTCGTCCAGCTTCGGGTTCTCGTCCTTGTACTTGAACTCGGCCTTCAGCAGGGCGACGGCCGCCTTGCGGTCGGCGTCGGCGGTGTAGGTGGCGTACCGCGGGGCCAGAGTCTCCCCGCTCAGCACCGGGGCGTTGACCGGCGGCTTGCCGGACGGGTAGAGCACGTGGTCGCGGAACAGGTGGTCGCCCTTCTGGTCGCGGCCGGCCACCACCAGCAGGTACAGGGTGGTGTTCGGCTGGTCGGTGACCACGAACGTGGTGCCCAACGCGGCGTCCTTCTTGGCGACCAGTTCCTCCCGCAGTTTGTCCGTCTCGTACACCATCGAGCGGTGCGTCGGGTTGAACGCCACCAGTTCGGGCGGGGTGCCCGGCCCGGCGTCCGGCCCGACGAGCAGCTTGGCGACGGTGAACTGCGGCTCCTGGTAGTACACCTGGAAGCGGTCGGCCACCTTGGTGCCGTCGGCCGCCTTGGCGTCGGCGAACGGCTTCTTCAGTTGGTCGATGGCTTCGGTCGCCCCCTGGCCCAGTTGCACCTCGCTGTTGCCGTTCTTGCGGATGGTCTCGGCCGCCTGGTCCGCCGCCTGGCGGGCCAGCTCGCGGGCCTTGTTCAGCTTCCAGATGGCCACGCACTTGTCGCGGGTCTCCTTGCCGCTGGTGAGCGAGAGCGGCCGCACCGGGTCCACCTCGGCCGTCCGCCACACCATCGTCAGCGGGGTGCCGCGGAAGACGAACAGTTGGCCGAGGAAGCCGTTCGGGGGGAACGGGGCGTAATCGCCGGACTGCTGGAAGATCTGCCGGGCGAGCATCGGGCTGTAGTTCCGCGGCTGGTACAGCCCGCTCACCGGGCGGAGCCGGAAGGACGGGCTGCCGTCGGGCGACTGCAACTGGTCCGTCTCGTTCACGAACGCCTGACCGAAGGAGGTGGCGGCGCGGTCGTTCCGCGGCTTGCCGTCGAACCCGGTGAGCAGCATGTCCTTCTGAAGGAGCGGGGCGAGGCCGGGGTCCTTGGCCAGGTCGTGAACGCTCCGCGGCTCGGTGGTGCCGCCGCTCTTCAGCTTGCGGTCGTCGATCCACTTCTTGATGTAATCGGCCGCCTGCGCGGCCACCTTCGCCTTGTGCTCCCGCGTGGCCTTCTCCTGGGCGGACTTGTCGGCCCCCTTCGTCACTTCCACCTGCTGCCCCGTGATGCGGGTCAACTCCTTCTGGAACGCCCTCAGGTCGTCGGACGCCACTTCCGTTTGGAGGGTGTCGGCCGTCCGCTGGTTCAGGTGCGCCTGCACGGCCGCCGCCGGGAGCGGGGACGTGGCGGCGGCGGACATGGCCACCGCCCCGCCGACGGCGTCGGCCAGCACGCCCGCCCCGCCCTGCGTGGGGACGAGGAACGCCTGGATGGCGGCGACCGCCCGCTGCTCCCGCGTCTGGCGGAAGGCGGTCTCGGTGACGGCCGTGACGGGGGCGAACAGCGGGGCGTTGGTGGCCAGGGCGGAGGCGGTCAACCCGGCCAGGGCGGCGGCCAGTTCGGGGCGGACGAGTTCGGCGTCCGTTAATCCGTCACGGGCGTCGGGGGAGACCCCCTGCCCGAACATGTACCCGGTGTCGTCCATCATCAGCCCGCCGCCGACCATCCCGCGGGCGTAGTTCGACAGGATCGGGCGACCGGGGTTGGCCGCTCGCGTCTGGCGGTACGCGCTCACTTTGCCCTGCTCGGCCGTGTAGTCGTCGTAACTGAACGGGCGGTACTCGCGGGCGACCGAGGCCATCGCCGTGCCGAACACCGCCTGCACCTGCGGGATGGCCTGCACCCGCTTGACCGCCTGAACTTTGAAGTAGTCCTCGTCGCCCGTCACCTCCGCCCACTGCACGCCCACCTTGCGGGGTTCGCGGACGCCGGCGCGGGGGCTGGACGGGTCGGGGTCGGTGTTGCTCGAATCGTTGAAGATCTTCGTCAGTTCGGCCTCGGTCGGCCCGGCCATCTCTTTGGACGCGAGCTTCTGGTCCACCTGCGTCAGGTACGCCTCCACCGGGATGGTGAGGAAACTGTACTTGGTGGCGGTTGTCTCGTTCACGAAGTGCTCGTACCGTTCGCGGGCAGTGCCCGCCGGCGGGGCGGCCGGGTTGCGGACGGCGTTCACCCCCATGACGACCGTCTGCGCCGCCCGCACGCGGAACTCGTCGGCCAGCGCTTCGTACAGTTCGGTCGGCTTCTTGCCGGCTTTGGCGGCGGAGTCGCTGGCCATCGCCTTCAACTCGTCGGCCGGGATGCTGTCCGGCGGGAACTCGCCGTCCACCAGCTTGACCACGTCTTCCTGCGTGAACCGGATGCCCAGTTGGTCGGCCTTCTTCTTCCACAGCAAGAACTCCAGCCGGTCGCGGTCGGTGCGGTTCGGCTGGTTGGCGAAGTACACCCCGTTCTCGCCGCGTTCGCCGGTCATCCGCCGTCCCAGGTCGGCCACCGCCGCTTCCGCGTACACCCGCACCGCCTGCACCCGCTGCTTGTCTTCCGACTTGGGCGTGCTCTCCTGGAGCGCCCTCAGGTCGGACGCCAGGCGGGCGATCTCGGCGCGGAACAGCGGCCACACCTCGGCCGGCAGGCGGCGGGGGAACAGGCGGTTGTCGATCAGCCCCACGTCCTGGTCGAGTTGCTGGCGGAGGGTGTCGGTGGTGGCGGCGGTCGCCTCCTTCTTGGCCTTCCTGGCGGCCGCATCGAGCGATTTGGCGTTCGCTTGCAGCATGTACCCGTTGGCCAGCCCCCGCTCGGAGTTCACGTCCCGCAGTTGCGACTCCTTGATGGTCGCCCCGTCGATCTTCGCCATCACGTCGCCGTGCGTCTGGAACTTGGCGACCCACTGCGGGAAGTGGGAGAAGAAGTCCCCTTGGCCGAAGGAGAGGATGAACATGAACATGACCAGGATGGTCAGCCCGCCGAAGAACAGTTTCTGGTTGCGGCGGAAGAAATCGAACGGGTTATAAGCCATGGTCTGGTCTCACGTTCCGGCGGGTCCGCCGCCGCCGTTGGGGGGCACGGGGCTTGACAGTTCGACACCAACCGTACTAATCGTGTTGGATCGCTCGACCGCCCGGAATAACGGATTGTACGGATTCGTCGGGGGGTAACAACGCCGCTTGGGAAGGCGTTTCATGGCGAGCCGTGCTCCGTGAGGAGCCGGGTTTGGGAACACACCCGGCGGCTCACGCCGCTCGGCTCGCCAGGCCCCGCCCCTTGCCCGCCCCGTATGATTGCCCGCCACCGCACCGCCTGAGGTCTCGACGACCGTGCCCGCACGCAAGAAGCCCGACACCCACGCACCCGCCCCGAAAAAACCGGCCACCAAAAATGCTGTGAGCACGGCCGTGTCCAAAGCTCCCGCCCGCAAGCGGCCGGCGACGGACGACGTCCCCGCTCCGACCACCCCGCGCGGCGGGTACGACCTGGTCATCATCGAATCGGCCGGCAAAGTGAAGGCGATCAGCAAGTACCTGGGCCGCGGGTTCAAGGTGCTGCCCAGTTACGGGCACGTCCGCGATTTGGCGACCGGCAAAGACAAGACGGTGAAGGAAGAGGTGAGCGGCATCCAGATCGGCAACGGGTGGAAGATGAGGTACCTCGTGGACGCGGGGAGCAAGGCGAAGAACGCGAAGGGGCGGGGCAAGCGGCGGAGCCAGCAGCAGATCCTGGACGAACTGGGCGAGGCCGCCCGCGGGGCGAGCAAGATCTATCTGGCCGCCGACCCCGACCGCGAGGGCGAGAGCATCGCCTGGCACATCGCGGATCAACTGCACCTGGACCCGGCCCGCACCTTTCGCATCCGGTTCAACGAGATCACCGAGAAGGCCATCCGCAAGGCGATGGAGGACGTGGGCCAGATCGACATGGACCGCGTGAAGTCGCAAGAAGCCCGCCGGGCGATGGACCGCGTGGTCGGCTTCCCGCTCTCGAACCTGCTCGGCCGCAAGGTGGCCCAGGGGCTGAGCGCCGGCCGGGTGCAGTCGGTAGTGGTGAAGTTGATCGTGGACCGCGAGGCCGAGATTGAGGCGTTCAAGCAGGAGGAGTACTGGAAACTGACGGCGCTGCTCGCCCCGCAGGGCAGCGCCGTCAAGTGGACCGTGAGGCCGGAGTTGGCGAAGATCATGGCTTCGAAGAAGTCATCGGTCAGCGGTCAGCAGTCAGCCGAAGAGGAAGATAAGAAGCCGAAGGGCGAGGGCGACGAACTCGAAGACACCGACACCGCCAACTACGACGCCGAAGGCGAGGCCACGCTCGAACAGGCCGACCAGCCGAAGGCCAAGAGCGGGGGCGACAGCAAGCGCGTCCCGCCG
>JANNDF010000473.1:0-16052 GCA_031387445.1 Planctomycetia bacterium | reverse complement strand
GTAGTCGCGGACCAGTTCCACCTCGGCTGCCTGTTGTGGGGCGGCATCGGCCGGCCCGATCGCCAACCGGGCGCCGCCCCCGCCGGCGATCTGAGGGAAGGTGAACCCCAATCGCAGTGCGCGGGAATAGCAGTCCGCCGGCGAGGTGATTGGCGTGGTCGGCGTGGTCGGCATGGAGCGGAGTGCGATCGGCATGGGTGGCCTCCGGGGCTGGTGGACGGATGCACGAGCCTACCCCGCGCGGGCCGTTCCCGCAGGCGCTGTGCCTGTGCTCGCCGCCCACCTTGTCGCGGGTTTGGCGGCCTCCGGGGTCATGCGGTGCGGGCGAAGTACCCGGCCTGCACGTTTCGCCGTGCGGCGAGCGTCACGGCCGCCCAGTGCTCCAGGCAGTGCCGGGCGACCTTCACGCCGTGCTCCAAGTCTCGGCCGGTCAGTTCGCACAGCGTCGGCGACACGAAGCCGAGGCCGTTGTCGAAAAGGCGAAGCACGCCCAGTTGGAGCGCGGCACGGGCGGCCAGGCGATCGGTTTCGGTCGGTTCGTTCGCGTGGATCATTGGCGGACCTCCGGGGTGTTGGTGACGTACTTCGCGGCATGTTCGGCGAGCCAACTCCACGACCATGCGACGACGCCGAGCAGGTTCTGCTTCTCGTCAGTGTTCACGTCGGCCGGCGGGTGGAAGGTCACCACACCATCCGGCCCGAAGCTGAAAGTGAAACCGACGCTCAGCATCTGCTTCAGGATCGTGTCGGCGTTCATGTGGGCGGCCGGGGTCGGGGGTGCTGGGGGAAAAACGCGGCGATAACCAAGCTCCAACGCGATCCGCAAGTACGCCGAGTGCGACAAAAATTTCGAGCGGTGCTTTCGCTGCCACCGAACCACCGCTGTCATGAACTCCTTCTCCGCATCGCTGAAATTCCAGCCCGGCCAGTACCCTTTTTCGCTGGCCGTCACGCCCTCGGCTTTGTCCTTCGGCGGCGTCCACTCTTGCCCCCGAGGGCGTGGTAGCGGATAGTGCCGGAAGGGAACTTTCGGTTTCGTCACGGCGATACCTCCGGGGTCCGCAACCCTACCGCCCGCCGTGTCCACGTGGTGCTGTCCTAACCTTCATCAACCTGGGCCAGTAGCGCCCGTTCATCCGGCTCTCGCACATCGCCGACCACGCCAACTCGGCAGTCGCCACTTCGACAAGAACCTGCCACGCATCGGATCGGCGACGCCGGTACCACACCTGCCAACGCCACCCCGGCGGCGCTGCGCCGTCCGGCCCGCGGCACGGCGGCGGTCTCTTCGGTGACATGGCGTTGTCAGTGGCGGTCGGCATGGGCGGGCTCCATCGTGAGTCACGCAGCCCGCTTGCGCACCTGGTCGAGCAGCTTGTCCAGTCGGCGGCGATCCTCCGCGGTGGGCGGCGAGCGACCGGCCGCAAGGATCTCTTCTCGCTCCTCCAGCACCGCCTGCCAGTTCGGGTACAGCAGCTCGTACCGCCCGAAGGTCATCATCGGCCGGCTGGCTGACTCGCTCGCCTCGCGTGTTCGTGATCCGACCGGGCACTGGCAGCAGACGCCCATCGTCCGGGTCAACCCTCGGGGGTCGGAGGACGGCAGCAGCAGCGCGTGGCGCAGCCGCGGCGGGCTGGCGTCTTCGGCGTAGCCGGGGGATGGCACCACCCGTACCCCGGACCCGGAACACCAAGCACACCGCCCTGGGTCATCTGAGGGGGCCACCTTAGCCGTCGCCTGACGGCGAATTGCTTCGACGGCGGCGATGATGGCTGGCCGGTGCTCCGATGCCCACCTCAGCGCCGCACTACTCGCCAGCATGCGGCCGGTAGCGGCCCGCAGCTCGCCCTCGACGAATAGCCGGCCGAACACCGGCCCCCACGCCAGCACGACCTCGGCGTCTGCGTCCCGCAGTCCGAAGGCGACGGCGTGGTCAGCGGCCCAGGCGTAGTACCACTTCGGGATCTCGCTCACGGTTGGGCCTCCCTCGCGGCGGCTTCTTCTGCTTCAGCCTGCCGACGACGGATGATGTCGGCGGCAGTGCTGGCAGGCAGGCGGGGTGGGTGTTGGCAGAGTCGGAGGTTGGATACTTGGCGTGTCGATCTCGTCTGCCCACCGCTGCCCGTTCAGCCATGTCGTAGGGTGGGGCACGGTGGACCGCCCGTCGCTCGTTGTCCGCGGCTCGAGGCAGCCGCGGCGCTGTTGTGCATCCACCGCGGCGAGGATAGTCGCGAGTAGCTCGGGCGGCGGGTTGAGCTTGGCGAACGCCTTGGCGGCGTCCTGGCGCTTCACCTTGCGCGGGTAGACCCGCCAGAACTGGTCGAACCGTGGGTCGGCCTCGGGGTCGGTCTTCTTGGTCTTCGTCCTCGCTGGTCTCTGATCCCCGCTCCCCGACGGCGGAGCCGGAGGTGTATTTTCCTGCTCCTGCTCCTGCTCCTGCTCCTGCTCCGGCTCCTGCTCCTGAGTTCGGCAGGGTGTGGGGGAGGGGTCAGAGCACCACTCCCGAAGGGGTGGGGGGAGGGGTACCCCAAGGGGTTCGGCGATTGGCCACAAAACCGCCGCGAAGTCTTTCATCAGTGGGGTTTGCGGCAGTTCAGCTAGGTCTGTCAGGTTGCCCTTGAGGTTGTTCGCGGCCTCCGGCGGGTTGTAGACGAACCACTTGGGGATGAAGAGGACACGGGTGGTCGGATCCCACCCCCAATCGAACATGTTCCGCACCTTCGCGAACGCCTCGGCGAAGCTCTCGCGAAGGGGTGGGGGAACCCCTCCCTCCACCCCTTCGGAATGGGTCAGGTGAGGGGCGTCGAACCCCAGGTCTTCGGCCGCCATTGCCGGCGAAAAGACGCCCAGTCCGATGCGGTTGGACTGGGGGCCGGTGATCGCGTATAGGTACAACAGCTTCTGCGCCGGAGTTAGCCTGGCGAACTTCTCGTCCCGCCACACACGGGGCGAGACCTTGCGGTATCGATGCGGAGTCATCACACGCCCTCCGGGAGGGTGTTCGGGCGGGCGGCGAAGGTGGTGAGCGTGAGGGCGACGGACTTGATCGCGGAAAAAATCTGGTCGTGTGCGCCCTCGCCTTCCGGCGAGTCGTGGGTCATGCTCGTGTGTCCTCGGTCAGGGGGACTGGTCTGTGGTGGATGCCGCCCCCGCTCGTCACGGGGGCGGTGCCGTTTCTGCGCGCAACTCTGGGTGATCCCGACGCAAGCGCAAGCGCCGACTCTCCGGCTCATCGTCTTTTACCGCCAGGCGGATCCGGTACGCGCGGTCATGCCGACGCGCTTGCCTGCTTGGGCTTCAGCACGTCATCCAGCGCCGCGTGATACCGCTTGGCGTCCCGCTGCTTCGCGGATGGAGTGGTCGCCGGCTGCACCGGGGTGTCGGCCACCGGAGTCGTGGAGCCGGCGGTCACGATCGCCAAAAACCTCTCCAACGCCGCGACACTCGTCAGCAGTTGGCCGCCGCCGGATTTGATGTGCTCCAGCCGGACCGCCTCGCCGCTCCGCAGCTTGACGCCGCGCATGCACCACCGCGCGCCCGTGCTCGGGTGGACGCTCTTGTTTCCTTTGTTTCCGGGCAAGGTGGCGATGGCAGTTTTCACCCGGACCAGCCCTTCATCCTTGAGCCGCGCGATCGAATCTGTCTGTGTCGTGGTCGTCATCGTGACGGCCTCCGTGTGTGGGACGGAGCACCTTTGCGCGCGACCTTACGAAAGGCAAACCGAAGCACCGGCCGCGTACAAAGTGCGTCGGCGCGAGTGGCCGAAGGTCGATCCTCCGTGCCGTGGCCGAAGTCCGTTCAGGGATGGCACATGTGTGTCATCGGGCGAGCAGGAGTTTCCGGGGTAGCACCCGGATTTCCCCGCATTTACCTCCATTTCCGGAGTTCCGGTATTTTTCGTCGTTGGATTTTCCGGACACTTGGTGGGTGGGACATCTTCGATCTGATGCCTGCGTACTGGCCGCTCGGTTCGCGGTTCTGATGGCCTGGGTGATGCTCTCGATCTGCCGCACCCGCTCCCACTTCAGCCCCACGCACACGTGCAAAAAAGACACCGGCCGCGCTGGGCGGCCGGTGGAGATGATGTGCGGTCGGAGGTCGGACTTCAATCGCTCGAAATGGTGTCTCGCTTCCACCCCGTAGCGCTGCCTTTCGCTTCCTTCATAAGCTTCCTCCCCGCCTTGCTGCTTCTAAGTTCCGCCACGAGGTCGCTGAACAGGGCGGGATCATCTGTCAGGGCGAGTAATGAGGTTGCCGGCCACCGCCAAGAGGTGAACCTCTCTGCCACGCCCTTGCGGATCCTCTGGCAGCGGTCCCAGTCCTGCCAGATGTAACTACGCGGTAGCTCGCTCGATAACTTCCACCACGCGTCTTCAGGCACCTGAGAACGTAGAGCTGCGCGGTAGACCACGTCTAGGCAGGCGGCCGCTAGTTCCGCTCCCGCTGGAGAAGCTGTGCCCATGGCCACTTTGAGTGCGCTACAGCCAATCATCGCGCTGTGCTCCACCCCGGCCGCTTCGATGACCGGCAGGAACCTCGTCAGAGCCGCGGTCATTTCCCGGTTGGGGAAGATCGCAGTGACATCGATTGCGGACAGAATGAATCTCGCGGTTTCCTCGCGGACTGACTCCCTGGCAGAGAGCCACGCCAGCATTTGAGTTGGCTTTCGCCGCAGAGTACCTTGCCATCCGTTTGGGAGCCGCGACGGTCTCGTGCCGTCGTCGTCGAGCCACTCCAAGACGACCGGCACCGAACCGTCGCCAAGCACATCAATCAGTCCCGGATCGACCGGGTCGGCACCCGCATCGAGTGCTGCATTTACGATCTGCGGCAGGAGTTCGCTTACGCCTTCGCTGGCTGCCGCGAGCGCCCTGGCCGCGCGTGCCTGTCGCTGGGCCGGAGGTGACCAGTACAACCACGAACTTGCGAGCGACGGGTTCCGTCGCACGAAACCCTCCAGCACCTCACCGCCGGTGTCCAACGCAGTGGCCAATGCGTCGGTCGGCATCCCATCGATCAGGCCGTTGAGGACCATTTCAGATAGGGGGGTGTTCAAGCCTGCGAGGAGCCTAGACATCAGAGCCCAAGCGACTTCACGCATACCCCAGAGTGTAGCGGCCCGTGACCTGATCTTTAGTGAGTCGGGTTCAAAAGCGGCGTACTGTTCTGTCTCGGCGAACGCCTGTAGCACCGCAATTTCTGGTAGATTAGTCACGCTGTTCGGCCCAAGAACTACTCGCTTGAACTCAGCCCCCGCGGTCGCGGCCGGGAATTCCTTCGCCACGTAGCTCACCAACTCCCGCGCCACTGTGAGGGCATTGGGCGAGTGACTTAGTGTGGCGAAGACTGTAGCGACGGGACGGAACAGGCCGTGGTCGCCAGGGAGTTCGTGCCCGAGTCGATTGAAGAAGCCCACCAAGTTGTGAACGTCGGGAGCCGACCAAGCTGCCGCCGCGACATCGAACCACTCTTCAAAGCGCTCCACCGGAGCAGGACCGGCTGACACCAAGGCAGGCGGTTCCGCTCCTCGGTCGAGCCGCCGAACGTCTCGGTCCAGAGCGGCCTGAAGGTCCATAGGCGCTCCTTCGACCGTCCGCACAGCACGAGCGCCGCCGCAGAAAGTGAAGCGAGCCCGGAGGGTTGGCCACTGCAGCCTCCAAGCCGAAAGGATCGGCATCTCCGCAGCCGCATAACGCGGGACGGCCAAAACCGTGAAAGGAGCTGCCAAGCCGTAGAGCGCCTGCAACAGGTGCGGCCCCAGCCAAATCGTCCAATCATCCACAGGACCGGTGCGACGGTCCCGCGCCCCGAACAACTCCGGCACGCGCATCCCGCCGACGTAGTCGCCGAAGCCGGACGACGCATTGGGGCGGTTGAACAGCTTCAGGAACTCCTCGGGGTTGTTCATCTCTGCCAGCAGTTCCTCGCCGAGGAGCAGCGTGTGGGTCCAGACGCACCCCGGACGCTTCATCTCGGGCGCAGGCCACGTGCAGGCCAGAGCGTAGCGGCCAGCAGATTCGAGCGGATAGCCCGTCAGGTATGGGTCGAACTGGTCCCCGCCGCCGGGGCCGGAGAGGTCGCTCAGGATGAGCATCAGGCTTTCGGCGTCCCTCGGCAGTCGGCAGGAAGACGTGATGAGGCGGTGGCCATCGGAGTAGCCGTGCAGCGTTTGCTGGATTACGAACTTCGGGGAATCATGAATGTCAATCATTCTGGTGCCGCCCATCATTCCGACGCTGCCGGCGACATCAGCCAGCGTATGGGGTGGGTGATGTCGTTGCCTTCGACCCCCGGTGCCACTACCCGGATACGGTGCGAGGCAATCTCGTGTTCCAGTAGCGTCGCCGCCTCTTCCGCTTTCCCGCCCTGCGCGCTCACTCCCATGAAAACGACCTCGAACAGATCAGTATTCGTCTGGAGGAACTGCCAGAGCAAGGGGAGGTCTCGCGCGACCCACCTGTCGGGCGACAGGCCACCCCCGACGAGGTCCCAGGCTGATACGACGAGAGCGAGACGCAGCCGCCGGCCGGCGAGTTCAGCCAAGAACTGAAGAACCTCCACCATCTGAACCTGTGTGGGCGCATCCCTCGCAACCCAAGGACTCCCCGACGATGCGGAGTCCGAAACGCCCCCTTCTTGCTCGGCCTCCTTCGGCTCGACATCTTCCTCCTCGTGGTCCTCCCCCACCCATTCATCATAAACGGCTTTGGCGTCAGCGATCCAGGCCGTCCGTGTGAGCGTGCCGGGGTGGATGAAGGCGAGGCAGCCCCCAGCGGTTGCAACGAGGTCAGCAAACTCAGCGTCGCAGCCTCTGTGCTCCCACTGCGAAGCGTAGATCTCCCCAGATATGTCCGGGATGCTCATCCGCACAATCGTGCACTTATCCGAGTCCCTGAGCACGATGGTGACGCCCATATGCCCGCTTCTCGGCGTTCGGTCCAACTCTTCGCATTTCGACCACTGGTCGGCGATAAGGTTCAGGTACTCCTGATCGCCTTCGCGCGGCCCCATCAGCAAGCTTCCGGGGATCTCACCGGATTTAAGGACGTGCCAGAGGGCGGCCAGGAACGTGGTCTTCCCCGCCTTCGGCAGCCCGAGCATCAGGCATTGAAAGGGCTCTGCGTCAACCACCGGGCTGGCCTCCCAATCCGCCTGCGCGGAGCGGGGCCGCGCTGCGGTCGAACTCGGTGAAATAGTGGGGCTGCGGTCGTGCGGCGGCCTCAGACAACCGCGGCCAGCGCACTTGCGCCCAGATGCCGAGAAGGTCTGCCATGCCGTGACCCGGCTTGATTGCCCCGCCTCCGGGCGGTCGAATGGAAACCTTGTGAGCCGTCAGGCTACTGACCCGCGAGGCGTGCCGCCCGTTGAGCCAGTCGAGCTTACCAACAACGAACTTCTCGTTCCCAGCGTCGCCGGTGAGTAGGTCCCACTTGGTGACCACCACTTGGACCGATGACTCACCGTTGAACATCTCGCAGTCGAGGCACTGCCCGATGAGAGAATCCGCCGACGTGAACGCCGCCTGACGCTCGGCCCGGTCAGTGACCTTGGCGCCATCGACCAGCACCGCGACGTGGCAGGCCCTCTTAAGGACGGTGAACTTTTGGCATTCCTCGGCGACGTCAGCGGCGCGCCTGAACGCCTCGCCGTAGATGTCGCTGAAGAGTATGTTGCGAAACGCCCCGCCGTCCCGCTCTGCTAGCCGGAGGTGCAGAAGATCCTTGCCCTCGCTGCGCATCGTCCTCTCGGTGTCCGGCGTGTCCAACCCCGAAGCGATCCGCGCAAGGTGGCACCGCTGCTCGAAGCCCGGCAAGGTCCGCGAGCCGGCGAACAGGTACCCGCCGAACGGCCCTCGGTGAAAGAGTTCGTAGAGGCCGCCGACCAGCGTTGTCTTGCCGCAGCGGGCAGGGCCGGCCACGACGACGATACTTGTTGGTCCGCTTCTGGCGATATCGCCCCCGTCGGCGGCGTTCAACACGTCCCCTTCCAGGAACCGCCTCCTCTTCGGCTTCTCTTCCGCCATTGCCCCCACCTCCTCGGGTCATTCTCTCGATGCGAGATCGGCCAGGAGGCACTCCCGGTAGACCTGTAGGCCAAGGTCGACTGGCTGGAACTGCGGGTCCGACTTGAGACCCGCGGCCTTCTTGTATGCCGAGGTCCACCCGTCTGCCTTGTCAGTCGTTAGGGATTGTTTTATCGCCGTGAGCGCCGGGGATAGGTCGGCGATGCGATCAACGTCCAATTCGCCCACGACAGACTGTCGCCACTCGCGGTCGGTCACATTCACTGCGGCGATCAGCCCAATCGACTTACTCGCAGCGCCTTTGCCCGTCAGCGGTGGAATCATTTTCTGGAGTAGCGTGTGCGCGGGCAGTACGCCGGGCGGGTTGACGAGGGAGGCCAACTCCTTCCCGGCGACGATCGACGCGGCCAGCGTCTTTAGGTCCTTGAAAGACACGCCGAGGTCGCGGCTTACGCCCGTGGTCATCCACCACAGAATATCCGTTTCCTCCCGCCGGAGCCTCGACTGCTGCTCCAGTTCGGCGATGGCCTCCGACGCCATCTCGGTCGTGGAAATCAGCGCCTGCACTATTGCCTCAACCAGCGCCTTAGCTGCTTCGGAAGTCGGACCTGGGGCGTTCTCTGCGATGCGGGCGACGTAGGCGTCGAGTGAGGGCTTCAACTTCTTCTGTGGGACTTGCGGCCGACAAATATCACCTGCCTTTCTCACGGTCTGGAGCCGTTCGTTCAGGTAGGTCTGGGCGCGAGCGGTGAAGGGGACGACCCACGGCAGTGGGTTCGGGGCAAACGCGGTCGCACAGACCATTCCCAGCGCTATCAGGTCGGCTTCATGGCTCACTTTGTCCATGATCTGGCAGGTGATCGACCCCGATAGAACACTCAGTTCGAGGTCGTTCCCCGCCATTTGGAATGTGGCGTCTGCTTCCTTGAAGGCGGCCCGGATCGAGCCCACGACCTCGGCCGGGGCCGACCGCTTCCGAAGGGCAATTCTTACGAACTGAAGCGCGTGCTTCGACGAATCTTTGGCGAGCTTTGCCACCACGGCCCAGCGTTTCTGTAGCAGTTCTTCGGTCAGCTTGTTCTCGGTCCCGGTCGTACACGGACGGTACCAGTCGGCGAAATCAACGTGCATATACGTCCCTCACGCTTTCTTGGCAAAAGGATTTTCACCGAGATCATTGCCGTGCTCCTGTTCGACAGCCGTCCACAGCTGATCTAGGACGTCGTTCTGCTCGGCCCGACGGAAGTAGTGGATCTGCCGCTCTTCGTCCTTCAGGTCCCGGTCCTCTTCGTCCACTAGCTTCAGCTTCGTGACGATCTGCACCTGCGCGATGTAGGACAGGCTGTGGAATCGAAATACGAGGCGTCTTTTGGGGTTCACGATTTTACCCTCCGGAGTCACCCCCGCCACGCGCGGCTTCTTCACCGCGCTTGCCGCCGGAGGCGGCGGTGCCCATGCCGGGAGCACCATCTGAAACGAGCGGACATCCGACCCCTCGTCGTCAAAGTCCGCCTTGAACTTCTTGTTCACGTCGTCCCACACTCGAGGCCACACCTGAACGGCGAGTTGCCGCTTGTCGTTCTCGCCGCTCACTGCGAGCGAGAGGAAGTTGAACCGCGGCTCCCATTTCCCTTCGTTCCGGTCGGGGTGGACGGCTCCCGCCATGACGAACAGAGTCGTGGTGAAGGGCACTAGCCGCTGCGTGTGCTTGTGTCCGAAGAGGCAGAGCTTTGTCCGCGCCAAGAGGGAGTCCTGCAACGCGTCGCGATCGTGCAGCCAGTCCAGCGGGTGGTGACACATCACGAGGTTGACCACGCCGGGGTCGTTCCCGGGCTGCATCTGATCCCGCCCGACGACGAGCCGGTTCTCGTTTTCGTTGTCGTGTTCCCCGGACGCGATGGCCGAGTTGCACCCGCGGATACGGAGGATCGACTTGTCGTTAAGCTCAATGTTGTCCTCCCAGTAGAGCCGGCCCTGCTCTGGAAGGCACGCGTAACCGCCCGCGAACTTCACGTAGGACGCAAGTGCCCGGTGAACCGCCTCGAACGCCTCATCGTCATCGTGCAGGCGTTTGATCTCGTTCTCGTGGTTCCCCTGCCGAAGGGACTTGTGCCTGTCCTGAATCAAGGTCCTTTTCTTGACGATGTCCCGGTCCACGTCGTGGTTGCCGGGGATGACCCAGATGGCCTCCTCCGGGCAACCCATCAAGCCGCACAGTTCACCCAGCCACTGCGTCGCCTTAGTGTACTCGTCGGGCTTCCCTGAGAACGCCACGTCGCCCGAGACAAGGATGCCGCTGCAATACTTCACCTTCGACTTCACGCGGACCGCGTCCGCGACCAGTTCTTTACGAAGGTCGTGGTCAGGGTCATACGTCGTGCTGCTTCTCTTGGAGAAGTGGATGTCCGACAGGTGTAGGAAGATGAGCGGCTGCGACACGGGAACAGGTCTCCGTTGGCGGCAGTCACAAGTGGTGCCAGACTTCCGTCCAGCGGAATGGCTTACGGGGAGGGTGCCGCCCCACATGCAACCATCCTACCGAGAAATCCCTCTCCGATATCTGGACGAAAGTTCATGAATTGCGAGAACAATCCGCCCCTTTGTCAAAGCTCGCGTGCAGTTCGTGCTCCCCGACGGGGACCTGACATCCCGCCTGGGTGAAGAACACCTCTGCCGTTCACCGCGCCTCCACCTTCGGCCGCCCGGCACCCGCCCCTTGGTCGATCAGCACCGACGCGCAGTAGCCCACGCCGATGCACCCGAGCGCGGCGACCACGCACACGGTGAGCGCGGCCGCGCGGGACTGACCGGGCGGCTGCGTGAGGGTGGTCAGCGCCAGCCGGGCGATGCAGTAACAGGCGATCATCATGCCGATTGAGACGAGCATGGGTGCTCCGGAACGAGGTGATTTGAACCCAACTCGCACTCTCTCGCATCGGCTTTCGGCCACAAGATCAGTTCGACACGCCGGCCACTGATTGGTCCGAATTGTGTAGCCGGCGGTCGGGCAAACTTCCTGGGAAATCTGGTGTCCGCGCCTTGAGTCGTCGGTTGTGGCCCTCCGCGGCCGGGGGTAACCTGTGCCCCCACTGCGCCGCACTCCGCGGTGCGAAACACCATCGGGAGGGCATCGGACATGGTCGTCACCAACCGGATCGCGGAACACGTCGGGGCGGAACAGGGGGAGGTGTCGGGCACGGGGTTCGTGCCGCCGCTGGTGGAACTGCGGTACACCGTGCGGGGCAAGTGCGACTTCCACATCGCCCGCGTCCGCAAGGGTGTGTACCAAGTCCGACTCGGGCGGTCGGCCGACGCGGTGGTGAGCTTCCGCCACTGGCCCGACCACGTGGAGGACAGCGGCCACGCGAAGGCATGTCGGAAGTTGCGGGCCGCCCTCAAACGGGATGGGGAGACGGGGCGGTTCACGCTGGAGAGTCTCGCCTGTTCCGTGGACGCGAACAACCTGGCCGAACGGGTGGGGTCGATGATCAACGGCTGGCGGCTGGGCTGTGGCCGGGCCGACTTCCCGTCCGCAGCGCTCGTCGCTCAGGCGGTGGAGTTGCCCGAGCCGATGGTGCGGGTGGCGCTCCGGGACTACGAGCTGGCTGAGAGTTGATCGACCCAGCCGACAACACAAGGGGGGGAGCCGATTGGCTCCCCCCTTCGCGTTCCAGGTGCGGTCACGCGGCTCATGGTGACCGTCACCCGTGCGGTCACCATCCCACGCACTCCGTCACCCCACCCGTCGTGCCAGATCGACCGCGGAAGCGAGGTCCGCTTCGGCGTACACCTCGGTGGTCGACAGCTTGCTGTGCCCGAGCACGGTGCGGGCCGCTTCGATCCCGGCCGTCCGCCGGAAGGTGGTGGCGGCCGTGTGCCGGAGTTGGTTCGGCGCCCACCTGTTCGCCTTCCGCCACGTCTTCACCCGGACCTGTTCGTTCGGCGTCAGGCGGTGCCACCAGGCGGATTCGGTCTCGTCGGCCCGCTTGGCGAGCGGGGTCGGCGGCGGGAACGCCAAGTCGCAGGCGCGGGTGATCGCGCGGCGGTAGCTGGCCACGTCGTACAACTCGCTCGGCACGACGGCAGGCACTTCCTTCGGCCGCGCTCGGTTACCCCCGCCGTTCACGGGTCGTTTCTTCCGCTCGGCCCGCTGCCGCTCCCGGAGGTCGGCCAGCACCTCTTGCGGGCTGAAGCAGTGGGACTGCGGGTCGCGGGGCAGGAACGGCCGGAGGACGTGCTGAGCCTTCGGCCCGATCGGGATCACCCGCTGCCGGCCGTGGTGCTGGTTCTTGTGCGAGGTCGGCTTGTACAGCCACACGTCCGCCGTCGTATCGACGTCCGCCGGGCGAAGTTGCACCACCTCATTCGGCCGCATTCCGGTGAACAGTTGGAGTTGGACCATCGCTCGCACGGTGGCGTTCAGGTGGGGCAGGGTGGCGGTCACGATTTCTTCAGCCACCGGGCCGACGGGCGGTTTCTCGCGGGCGGTGGTCCGCCCTTCCCGCAGCGGCGCGACCGCCGACAGGGCGACCAGCACCTCGGGCCGGAGGATCGACTCGCCTACCGCCCACTTCCACACCCGTCGCACGCGGTTCACCTGGGCGTTCACCGTCCGCCGGCTCATCCCCGATTCGACCATGGCCGCCTGAACCGTCTTCAGTTCGCGGGGGCCGAAATGGTCGGCCGGGGTCAGGCCGTACAATTTGTGGACCGGCCGCAGCGCCGCCTTGATGGCCGACACTTCGCTCGTCACCTGCCCGTTCTTGCGGAAGTACCCGTCGGCCCAACCGAGGTACCGCAGGAGCAACTCCGCCACACTCAGGTCGGAGAGGGTGCCGAACGATCCGGACGCGACTTCCGAGCACAGCCGGGCGTGGGCCTGGCGGGCTTCCTCACTCCCCCACGCGCCGAGGCGAACGGTACGCCGGACGCCCGTTTTCGGGTCCGTGAAGTCGGAGTAGGCGGAGTTCGTTGTCTTGTGCCTGCGAAAAGAAGGCACCGGGTTGCGGGGGCGGGCCATCGTTCCTCCGGGGTTTTGCGGTGGAGACCGCGAAACTCGGGATTCGTGATGCCGCTCACCGGAACCCGGTGGTAAGCAAAAAGTGCTTCGGCGAAAGCGTTTCCGTCAGGTGCTACGAGTGGAGGTGAGGAGAGTTGAACTCCTGACCTCTTGAATGCCATTCAAGCGCTCTACCAACTGAGCTACACCCCCTCGCAGGAAGTAATCTAGGAGCGGGGGCGGGAGGTGTCAACAGAAGTGCCTGCCAGTGGCTCCCGTTGACCCCCCGCGCGTTCACTCCTATCATCCCAGTTCGGTCCACTTGTACAGCCCGCGCCGATCCTGACGCCGCACCGGAACCCCGCATGAACGCGGATACTGCCTCGCCGACGACCCCTCCGACCCCGGCCCCCGTGGGAGGTCCGCAACCGCTTGTGCCCGTGCCCGGTGCCACCACCCCGCCGGACCAGCACTCGCACGCCCCCGCCGAGCCGAACGCGCTCATGGACGGGGCGAAGAAGGCGTGGGAGAGCTTGAAGGCCGGGAAGGTCGGCAACCCGCGGGTGATCGCGCTGGTGCTGGCGGTGGCGGCCATCCTCGGCGCGTGGTGGTTCCTGGCCCGCGCCAGCCGCCAGTCCGATTCGGCCCTCTGGTTGGGGTTCGATTCGGCCCTGAGCAACGAGCGGTTGAACACGTTCGCCGACGATCCGTCTCAGGCCAAAACCCAGGCGGCCAAGATCGCCAGGCTGAACGACCTGCGGCTGCGGCGGGACACCCTGCTCGGCAAAATGACCAGGACCAAACTGGCCGACCGGGTGGAAGCCGCTGACATGCTGGAGAAACTCCGGGACGAGTTCGTCGATTCGGCCAAGGATTTCGTCAACGACACGACGCTGAAGGCACAGATCTACCGTGAAGCCGCCGAGATCGAGATGGGACTGGTCGGGGTGCCCAAGAAGGGCGTGGTGGCGATGGGCGGCGACGAGAAGGGCAAGGGCCGCGGGCAGCTCGAAAAGTACGCCGAACTGATGAAGAAAGCGGCCGAAGCCATCGGCCCGGAGACGGACGCTGGCAAGGGGTTCCTCGCCGAGGCAGAGAAGTACTCCAAAGACGCCGAGGCTCTCCAACTGTACCGGCAACTCGGCACCTTCCACGCCAACTTCAACAACCCCGACCCGGTGCTGAGCACGCCGATCGATCCGACCACTCCGAAGGCGCCGGACGGCATCGGCGGCACCAAACCGACCACCCCCGGCGATGCCCCCAAGCCGCCGGAAGGCAACCCGTTCGAGAAGAAGTAGGGCGAGCGGGTGCCGCTCGGCAAGCGGCACCTACCCATCATGGCCGAACTCGATGACGATGAGCTGATCCCCCCGCCCGCCCCGGACGCGCTGCCGGCCTACGCCCGCACCCGTGACCCGGTGCCGCTGCTGGTGAAGGTGAAGGCCGAGGGCATGCGGCTGGATCACTACCTGCAAATCTTCTTCAACGACTGTAGCCGCTCCGAGTTGCAGAAGGCCATTTCTACCGGCAACGTCACCTGCAACGGCCAGCCGACCAAATCCAGCTACAAGGTGCGGAACGACGACCGGTTGGTCGTGCAACTGCCCGCCCCGGTGAACGACGTGATCGTTCCCGAGGACATCCCGCTGGAGGTGCTGTACGAGGACGAACTGCTGGCGGTGATCAACAAGCCGCCGAACATGGTCGTCCACCCGGCCCGCGGCCACTGGACCGGCACGCTGGTGAACGCCCTGGCGTTCCGCTTCGGCGACCAACTGAGCAAGGAGAACGGCACCTTCCGCCTGGGCATCGTCCACCGCCTCGACCGCGACACCAGCGGGGCGATCCTGATTGCGAAAGCCGACGGCATCCACAACAAGCTGAGCCAGCAGTTCGAGAAGCGGACGGTGTTCAAGGAGTACATCGCCATCGCCCAGGGGGAGTTCGAGCGGGACTCGGACTACATCGAAGCCAGCCTGATGCAGCACCCCCGCGACCGCGAGAAGCAGTGCGTGGCGGCCGACCAGGACCACCCGGACGCGAAGCCGGCAATGAGCTACTACGAGGTGCTGGAGAAGTTCCGCGGGTACACGCTGGTGAAGGTGCAGCCGAAGACCGGCCGCACGCACCAGATCCGCGTCCACCTTTTGCACATCGGCCACGCGGTCCTGGCGGACAAGGCGTACACCGGCCGCGGCGAGGTGAAGGTGAGCGACCTGACGACCGGCCAGCCGCAGCCCGACGACACGGTGCTACTCGCCCGCCAAGCCCTCCACGCCTTCCGCCTACGCTTCCGCCACCCGGTGAAGGACAACTGGCTGGAAGTCGAAGCCCCACTCCCCGCCGACATGCGAGCCACCCTCGACGCCCTGCGAGAACACCGCCCGTATCGGTAGTCAATCGCTCTTCGGCGGATCGGCCGGCGGTTGCACCTGTTCGGCGTTCGGCTCGGGCGGGGCATCTTCCCCCTTGCGGGGCACGATGGCCACGGCGGCCAGCACGAGCAGCACGGCCAGTCCGGTGCGCCAGTTCGGCACCTCGCCGAACACCACCCACGCGAACCCGACGAACACGATCAGCGTGATCGCCTCCTGCATCACCTTCAACTGCGTGAGGCTGAACACCGCACTGCCCATGCGGTTCGCCGGCACCTGCAAGATGTATTCGAACAGGGCGATGCCCCAACTGCCCAGGATGACCAGCCACAGCGGCCAACTGGTGAACTTCAGGTGGCCGCACCACGCCACCGTCATGAACAGGTTCGACCCGATCAAAAGCAGAATCGGCCACACGTATTGCACGGCAACACTCCCCCGAAAACGGTGCGGCGTGTAGCGTCGATTCTCCTCCGCCGCCAGACCGACATGGGGACTCATCACGAGACGATTTTGGAGACTTCTCGCTGGACGCGACAGCTTCACCCCGACTGCATCCCAGCTTTCGGTGCGGCGTGCTTTCGGCCTCGGCCTTCGTCGCCCTGTTCTTCGGCGATCCGTCGGAGGTGCCACCGTTGCACGGCCAGGATGA
>JANNDF010000470.1:0-5344 GCA_031387445.1 Planctomycetia bacterium | reverse complement strand
CGCCATCGGGCTGAACTCGTTGCTGTTCAACCTGGGTCGGGCTGGCGGGCCGGCGCTCGCGGGGCTGGTGTTCCTGTTCGCCGCCACTCTGCCGCGTAGCTGAGTGCATTCAGGGTGAAACAAATGGTGGCCCCGATCCGCGTCACCTCGGACGACACCTCCCCACCCGGCAGAGTGGCGGCGAACAGGAACACCAGCCCCGCGAGCGCCGGCCCGCCAGCCCGACCCAGGTTGAACAGCAACGAGTTCAGCCCGATGGCGTTCACCAGGTCGTCACGCGGGATCAGGTCTGGCACGTAGGCGAGGCGGGCTGGCACGTCCACCGCGCTCACCAGCCCATTCATGGCGGCCAGTGCGAGCGCCACAGTGGGGTGGGCGTGTCCAGCCCACACGAGCGCGGCGAGTGCGGCGGTGTTCACCAGGAACAGCACCTGGCAAATCATGATGAGCGGTCGTTTCGGGAACCGGTCCGCAAGAGCACCACCGACAGCACCCAACAGCATGGTGGGCGCGACCGCGGCGATCATGAGCAGCGGCGGCCAGATCGGGTCGCGGGTGGTGGAAAAGACCGACCACTGGAGGGCGGTGGTCTGAATCCAACTGCCGGTGAATGAGATCCCCTGCCCGATGAAGTACAGTGCGTATTCGCGGTGCCGGAGGGAACGAAAGGTGGTATCCCGCAGGAAGGCGAGCCAACTCCGTCGGCGTGCGGTTGAGTTGTCCATGCCGCTGTTCTACTGGCGGTCGTAAAATGCATGCATGCTCTACACCTCACTCGTCCGACCGCTGCTGTTCCAGTTCAACGCCGAACTCGCCCACACCGCGGTGATGGCCGGCACGAAAGCGCTCTCCCGTATGCCGGTCGCATGCCGGTTGCTCCACGCCTTCGCCCGCCCGCGGACGGTGGCAGTTCACACACTCGGCCTCACTTTCCCCAACCCGGTCGGGCTGGCCGGCGGCATGGACAAGAACGGTGAGGCCCCGCTCGCGTGGTGGGCGTTCGGCTTCGGCTTCCTCGAACTGGGAACCGTCACACCGAAGGGTCAACCGGGGAACGACAAGCCGCGGATGTTCCGTGAGCCTCACGCCGGGGCACTCGTCAACCGCATGGGCTTCAACAACCACGGGGCGGAAGCACTGGCGAAGGCTCTGGACACGCAAGCCCGCCGCGGCCTTCGCCCGCCGATCCCCATTGCTGTCAGCGTGGGGAAGAACAAATCGACGCCGGTGGAACAGACCGCCGACGACTACGCCGCCGCCGCCGCGGTGGTCGCGCCGCACGCCGACTTCCTGACCGTGAACGTGAGTTCGCCGAACACGCCCGGCCTGCGGGGACTGCAAACTCCCGAGTGGCTGAGCCGGTTGGTGGCGGCGGTGCGGGCGGCCGGCGGGGGCAAGCCGGTGCTGGTGAAGGTGGCGCCGGAGTTGAGCGGGGCTGACCTGGACGCGGCGGCGGATGCGGTGATGGCAGCCGGGGCCGGCGGGCTGATCGCTACGAACACGCTCGGCTGTACCGCCCCGAACGGCGAACCCGCAGGGCGGAGTGGTCGGCCGCTGAAGGAGATTGCCCGTGAACGGGTGGCGGCGATCCGGAAGCGCATCGGCGACGGGGCGACGGTGATCGGTTGTGGGGGCATCGACGACGTGACATCCGCGCGAGCCATGCTCGACGCGGGCGCGACGCTGATTCAAGTCTACACAGCGCTGGTGTACGAGGGGCCATTCCTGCCCGCCCGCATCACCCGCGGGCTTGGGAAGCCGTCACTTCCCCGCTGACTCGGCCTTCGCTCGCACGACCAACACCCGCTGCTTGGCCTGATCGGGGGTGAAGAAGAACACCCCGCCGAGCGTGTCTTCCGAATCGGCCGTCGGGCCGACGACCATCGTTTCGTTCGGCGCCAGTGACACCTCGAACACGAGCGACGGGAAGTCTTCTTTCGTCCGTTCGTCGATCCGCTCGAACCCGCCGGCCTCGGTGGCCGTCCACCACGCCCGCTTGTCGCCGTGTTGCAGGAGCAACTGGCACCCCACCGTTACTCGACCGCCCGACTCCGGCGTGCCCGTGGCGATCATGCCGCACTCGACGGCGGTGAGTTGCAACTTCCGCCTGTCGGCGGTGAGGGCGTCGGTCACGTCGGCCGTGCAGCGGTCGAACGGGCCATTCACAGGGATAGTCTTCGGCTTGCCGGCCAGCCCGCGGCGCAGGGTCGGAGCGATGGCCGTGCCCTCGCCGGTGGCCAACTTGTCGAACTCGGCCGGCGTCGCACCAGACACCAGCCCGACCCGCACGCCGTTCGCCGCCAGCAGCGCCGAAAAGTGGTGCGGGAGTGGGTCCGATGACGCCGCCCACAAGCCACGGGTGAGGTACGACTCGCCGACGGGCTGTTCGAGCAACCGCGTGTCGAACAAGATCTGCCCGTCGGCCGGTGCGTCTTCCCGAAACACCCCTTTCCGGCCTACGGCCGTGGGTGGGTTCGGGATCAAGAAACAGCCGACCGGGGCGAGCGCGAGGCCGCACCCGACCGCGCACAGCCAGCGGGACCACATCGGAGGGATTCCGTCGGGAAGTGGGGTCTGATATCCTGAGCGGGGAAATCTGTCAACACCGGGGAACCGCGATGCTCGAACTGCGACCGGGGTGCGAGTGCTGCGACCGCGACTTGCCGCCCGACTCGCCGGACGCCCGCATTTGCTCGTTCGAATGCACCTTCTGCGTGACGTGTGCGGACAGCATACTCGGCGGGAAGTGCCCGAACTGTGAGGGCGAGTTGGTCCGCCGGCCCGTCCGCCCGAGGGCGATGTTGGCGAAGAACCCGCCGTCCGCCGTTCGCGTGTTCCGCCCCAGCGGGTCCG
The DNA here is from genome assembly GCA_031387445.1 of Planctomycetia bacterium. Classification (GTDB taxonomy): domain Bacteria; phylum Planctomycetota; class Planctomycetia; order Gemmatales; family Gemmataceae; genus JALHQU01. Next base: position 2,491 of record JANNDF010000470.1, on the reverse strand, counting down.
CGAGCCAGTGACAACCGGCTGTCACTCGACCGTGCAGAACTCGGACGACGCGAACACCGCCTGAGCTGCCGCCGCCCACGCCGCACGCTCAGCCTTCGACGTCTCCTTTTCCGCCTTGGCGTAGACGGCCACGAAGGCGAGTACCCGCTCCGCTTCGACCGTCGTCGGCTCCCTGAGCAGGGCCAGGCGGTACAGCCGCGTCACCCGCTCCGCCGGCGTCTTCGCTTCCGTCACCCGATCCGCCAGGCGTTCGGCCAACCCCTTCACGAACGGGTTGTTCAACAGGTACAGCGCCTGCGGGGCGACGGTGGTGGTCGACCGCTTGCCGACCGTCACGCCGGGGTCGGGGAAGTCGAACGTGATGAAGAAGGGGAACAGTTTGCCGCGGACGACCGGCAGGTAGATGCTCCGCCGGGTCGTGTCGTACTTCACCTCGCCGACGTAATCCAGGTTGTTGCCGGTGTGGATCGTACCGCCGACCGTGCGGTCGAGTTGGCCGCTGACGACCAGCAGAGAATCGCGGAGCGATTCGGCATCCAACCGCCGACGAGGGAAGCACGAGAGCAGGCGGTTGTCTGGGTCCGTGTCGGGCGGAGTGCCGACCGCCTGTTGGTAGGCACGACTGAGCAGGATGTGTTTGTGCAACTTGTTCAGGCTCCAACCCTGTCGCACGAACTCGCTCGCCAGCCAGTCGAGCAACTCCCGGTGCGTTGGCCGCTCGCCGAGCCGACCAAAGTTGTCGGGGGTCCGCACCAGCCCTTCGCCGAAGTGGTGCTGCCACACACGGTTGACGAACACGCGGGCGGTGAGCGGGTGCTTCGGGTCGGTCAGCCAGTTCACCAACTCCAACCGGCCGCTGCGTTCGCGGGACGAACCGAACCGCGTCTTGTTCGCTTCTGGCTGGCTCGCGGAGTTCGGTTTCGTGTTCACGAACGGCGACTGCGACTCGCCCACCATGATGCGCAGAAACACCGCCGGCGCTTCCTCACCCGGCGTGGTGTAGTTGCCGCGGATTTGAACGTGCAGGTTCCGCGGGGCGGTGCCGTAGGCGGCCGCGGTGCCCTCCTCCACGCCCAGGTAGAACTCCGGCAGCGGAATGGTCGGCTCCAGCTTCTTGATGGCCGCCCGCCTCACCTCCGCCTTCTCGTGCAACTCCCCCCGCTTCGCCTTGTCGTCCACCTTCGTTTTGCCGAACTCCGTTTCGATCTCCCTCACCTCCTTGCGGAGTTTCTCCAGATCCGCCCGTGCCTTCGTCACCTCCGGTTTCTCCGGCCCGTCGAGCGACCGCTCGAACGCCTTCGCCACGGTGTTCAGGTTCCGCATGGTGCGGGTGCTGGTGAACACGGCCAACAGGCTGTAGTAGTCGCGGGTGGGGATGGGGTCGAACTTGTGGTCGTGACAGCGGGCACAGCCGAGCGTGAGGCCGAGTACGCTCTTGCCGAGCGTGTCCAGTTGCTCGTCGGCGATGTCGAGGAGCATCTTCTGCTTGTCGGGTTCGGCGAGCAGTTTCGGCCCGAGGGCCAGGAAGCCGAGGGCGGCGAGGCGCTCCCGCTTCACCTTCACGTCATCCGTCGGGGGTAGCAGGTCGCCGGCGATCTGCTCCCGGAGGAACTGGTCATAGGGCTTGTCGGCGTTCAGGCTGTTGACGACGTAATCGCGGTACCGCCAGGCGTTGCCGAACAGGGTGTTCTCGTCCATGCCGTTGGTGTCGGCGTAGCGGGCCACGTCCAGCCAGTGCCGGCCCCACCGCTCGCCGTAGTGAGGGCTGGCCAACAGCTTGTCCACCACCTTCTCGAACGCTTCAGGAGTCGTGTCCTTCTCGAACACGGCGAGATCTTCGGGCGTCGGGGGCAGGCCGATCAGGTCGAACGACACCCGACGCAGGAGCGTCCGCTTGTCGGCGGGCGATGACAACTTCAAGCCGGCCTTGTCCAACCGCTGCTGAACGAGGAAGTCGATGGCGTTCGTGCCGGGAATGTCGGGCCGCTTGACGGGTTGGAACGCCCAGAACTGCTTCTGCTCGGGGGTGAACAGTGGGCCGCCCGGCTTAACCACTGACACCCCGCTGTCAGCGGTCGGCCACACCGCTCCGTCGGCGACCCACTTCGTGATCGCTTCGATCTCGTGCGGCTTCAGTTTGCCGTTCGACGGCATCTTCAACTCGCCGTCGTAATGGAGCGACTTCACGAGCAGACTTTTCGCCGCGTCGCCGGGCACCACCGCCGGGCCGGTATCCCCGCCTTTCAGCAGGTTTGCACGCGAGTCGAGCTTCAGCCCGCCCTTCGCCTTATTGATGTGACAGCCCCCGCAGTGCTCCACCAGCAGTGGGCGGACAGTCTTCTCGAAGTGTTCGACCGCCGCGGAGTCGGGCTTCGGCTCGGCGGCAGATGCGATGGGAGCGAGGAGGGGAACCAACAGGACGAGGTGACGCATGGTGGGTCTCGACTGGAACCGCCGGCGTGAGCCGGCCGGGTGCAACTCAACACCCGGC
>JANNDF010000296.1:0-3070 GCA_031387445.1 Planctomycetia bacterium | reverse complement strand
GGAAAAGTTGGGTGACAGTGACGGCGTGTTCGCGTTCGACGTGACGAGCAAACTGGACGTTCGGAACGAGGTGAGCATCACCGCCACCGGACCCATCGGCCCGGTGGCGGTCGAGGTCAGAGGCCCGGCCCGGCGGGGCGGCGCGGGGGCCTCACGCGCCCTCCCTCACGGTCGGGCCTCCGATCAATGTCACTTCCCGTCGAAGTCCACCACCATGCCGTCGGCGCGAGTGATGAGGTTCCGCAGGGTCGTCTCGTTCATCGTCTTCCGCAGGTTCCGCACGGAGCCGTCGCCCATGACCACCATGAACGTCGGCTTGTTCGGCTTGCCGAGCGCCGGCAGCGGGGCCTTCGGGTCGTACTTGTAGTCCTGGAAGCGGCTCCACGTCACCTTGTCGCCGCCCTCCACGTACATGATGGTGTTCGACGTGCCGTCCATCATGCCCACCATCGTGATGCGTTGCTTCGTCTCGAACGCCGCCCCGTTGTCGTAGAAGCAGCGGACGCGGGTGGTCGGGTCGGCCGGCGTGTCCGCGTCCGAGTAGTACGGGATGGGGCGATCACCGAGCGGGCGGTTGGTGGCACTGTCCCACGACTCGTTGCCCTTGATCTGTCGGAACACCGACTCCTGCTCGATGTAGGGCAGGATGGAAACCCGCCAGCTCAGTTTGTTCGACAGGTCTTGATTCGGGTTCGGGTTGAAGCCGGACTGCTCGTCGTGGTACGGCTTCGGCAGGTAGCCCATCGCGTCGTGGTAGTTGTGTGTGCCCAGGCCCACGATTTTCAGGTTGTTGCTCTCCTTCCGCGTCTTCTGCGCTTCGAGGTATAAGAACACGACGGTGCCGATCCACGCCGCCGAGAACAGCCCGCTGAGCAGCATGCCGGCGATGGCCAACCCCTTGCCGGTCGGCTTGCGGAGCGACACCAGCCCGAGGATGCCACCGATCAGCCCGGTGATCGGGCCGAAGCAGAGGGAGAGCAAGCCGAGGACGAGCGAGGCGACGGCCATCCCGTTGCCGGCTTTCGCCGGCTCGCGGTCGAAGTCTTCGTCGTCATTCCGCCGACGGGAGCGCCGCGGGCGGTCGTCGGCGTCTTCCTCTCGCCGCCGCCGCCGCGGGCGGTCGTCGTCTTCGTCGTCATCCCGCCGACGGCGGGGGCGGTCGTCGTCTTCGTCGTCGTTGCGGTCGCGGGGCATGGGAGCCTCAATCGGTAGAAGTTACTTGAAATCGGGACCGGGCATGTCGTTCCCGTTCCGGGTGATGGCGGCGTTCAGGGTGGCCGGGCTGACGGTCTTCTTAATGAACCGCACGCTGCCGTCGGCCATGCCCAACAGGATCACGTCGCGGGTGGGGTGGCCGAGCGGCGGGGGCGGGGCGGCCGGGTCGTAGGCCCACTCGTTGAACTGCGCCCACGGCACACGCTCGCCGCTCTCGGCGAACAGAATGGTGTTGGATGAGCCGTCCGGGATGGCACTGATCGACACGCGGTCTTTCGGGCTGCTGGAGAAGAGCGCGCCGTTGTCGTAGAAGCAGCGGAACCGGGTGTTCGCGTCCATCGGGTCGTTCGGGTCGCCGTAGGTTTTGATCGCCGCGCTGGTGAACGGCCGGTTGGCCGTGCTGTTCCACGCCTGATTCCGCTGAATGCCCATGTACAGGTTGTTCTGCTCGATGTACGGCAGAAGTTCCACCCGCCAGCTCAGGCGGTCCGAGAGATTGGCCGGCGGTGGCATCCCCTGAAGGTTCGTGTCCACGAACGGGCCTGGCACCTTGTTGTTCACGTCGTTGTAGCTGTGCAGGCCGATGCCGAGTTGCTTCATGTTGTTGGACGTCTGCATCCTCGCGGCCGCCTCTCGCACCTTCGTGACGGCGAAGAACAGCCCGCCGACGGCCACCACCAGCACGATGCCGACCACGGCGAGAACGATGAGCACCACCTTCAACCCGCCGCCGGACTTCGGCGGCGGGCGGTCGTAGTCGTCGTCATCATCCCGGCGGCGGCGGCGCGGGCGGTCGTCCTCGTCGTCGTCCCGGCGGCGGTAGTCGTCGTCGCGGTCGCGGGGCATGGCGGGCGTCCTCGGGGTCACTGGTCGAGCGGCAGTTGTTCACCGCCCTCGCGGGTGAGCGCTGCTCTCAGGATATTCGGACTGACCGACTTTTTAACCACCCGCACGCTGCCGTCGGCCATCGCCAGGAAGAATGTGTTCCGACTGGCCCGACCCAGTTCCGGCAGCGGCCCGTTCGGGTCGAAAGGGTGTTCGTTGAACTGCGCCCACGGCACCTGAACCGTGCTCTCGGCGATCATGATTGTGTTCGCCGAACCGTCGGGGATTTTGTCGATTGCGATGCGACGCTTCGGGTCGGAATCCCAGAGGGCACCGTTTTCGTGGAACACGCGGTAGGGGGTGAATGACGTCTTCCCATCGAGCGGGTCAGCGTAAGTGCGCCAGTGAATGTCGAGCAGTGGGCCGTTGTTGGGTCCGTTCCACGGCTCAGACTTTTGGACCTGGTAGTACGTCGGATCGGCTTCGAGAAACGGCAGGATCGTAACTCGCCAACTGAGACGAGCGGACGGCACGTCGGGAACACGAACCGAACGGTCAACGGTGTCGTCGAGGAACGGGCCGGGCAATGTGTCCAAAGCGTCGTGGTAATTGTGAACGGCGAGGCCGATTTGCTTCATGTTGCTCGTGCTCTGCATCCGTGCAGAAGGTTCACGGATCATGGGTTCAGCGAGCCAGAGCAACCCGCTACACAGTGTGATGGTGCCACCGAGGATGCCGAGCGTGGCGCACACGCGATACCACGTCCGCGATTTCGGTTTGGCGTCCGGGTCGTCGATCATGGGCGCTCCCTCCGGTCGTCGTGCGGTGCGTGGCACCTGAGCGGAAACAGCACACACCACACCTCTCCCCGCTGGGGAGAGGACGGCAGCGCAGCTGCCGGGTGAGGGGCCCCTTCGCTGAACCTGACCCCACACCCCGCAACCCGGGGGTTGCGACCACACCCCACCGGGGGGAGGTGTGTGTGGGTGGGCCCCCCCGTTTAAGTGGCGCCGCCCCGCCCAACCGGCGG
>JANNDF010000428.1:0-17638 GCA_031387445.1 Planctomycetia bacterium | reverse complement strand
TCGCTTCTTAATGCGCATTTGAAAACATTGGGTTATCAATATGGCAGTTTTAGTGGTCACAATAGCTTGTGGGAGATGGTAGATAGAACCAAAGATGACGTGCTAGCACGCATGGCCTTTGGCCCACGCCGAGATACGGGGCGGGCGACACTGGTTACTTTAGCCGTGGCACAATCCGACCGACCGACGCTTCCGCCTTAGCCGGGAGGTATCTAGGTGGAAGGTGGGGACCTCGAAGTCGTCTCGGCCAACTTCAAAAACATCCGCCTGTTTTCGGTCCCGCAACAGAACGGCCCCGACCGGCAGAGATCGTTCCCGCGGATGTACCAGTGGAGCGACTGGTTCGGTCACCACTACCGTCAAGGCTACTGGGACGTGTGCACGCCCGAATCCGTCCGCGAGATGTCCGCGATCGGATACATTTTCGCCCGCCGGATTCACATGGCGACACAGGTGCCGATCGGGCTCATCGACGTCTCGCGGGGCGGCACCTGCCTCGAAACCTGGACGCCGACGGACGTGCTGACTTCCCTCGACACCCCGGAGGTGAAATCCGCACTGGCCGGGTGGGAGGCGAAAATCGCAGCGTTCGACCCGAAGAAAGACCTCGAAGACCGCGTCAAGAAGTTCCACGAGCAGTTCGGGTGGCCGACGTCGTGGTCGTCCGGGATGGTGACGGTCGGCCGGTCCCTCATCACGTCGCGGAACTGCAACCCGAACTCGATCCACCCGGCGGTGTGTTCGGTGTGGCGGTACGTCTGGTCGCCGGCGAAGAAGAGCAAGTCCGGGTCGTGGGCGAGCAAGTGCTTGACGATCTCCGGCCGCCCGCCGGTGGTCCGGTTCGAGTTGCACGACATGTTGGCGACGACGATCACATCCTTGTCGGCCGGGTCGCGGCGGACGGTGCCCTCGAAGGTGGCCTTGTCCCCGTGCCGCACCCGGTACTTCACGCTCTTCGTCTGATCCCACTTCTCGACGCGGAAGTGGGCACTCCAGCCGGGGTACAGCACCGGGGATTTCAGCACTTCCACCCACTTGCCGTCGCGTTCCACTTCCAGCCGGGCCTCGCGGGGTTCGCCCGCCTTCAAGGGGTACAGTTGGGCGGTCAACTTCAGCACGCCGTGATCGACCGTGTACAGGGCGAACGCGACGACCTCCTGCCGCGGCACGTCCATCGGCGGGGGCGGGTTCGGGGCGTTCTGCACCGGCTTCTTCGTCCACCACTCGCCGACGGCGAACGAGTCCAGGTTGGGGAACTCGTCGCCGAACGGCTTGGCCGGTTCGGGTTCGGCGGCGGGGGCAGTGGGGACGAGAGCAACCGCAGTGGCGGCGATCACCCCGCGGGCGAAATCGCGGCGGGTCGGGTTCGGCTGCTGTCCCTGGTCGAAGCCGTTTCGCTCGGTCATCTCACCTGTTCCTGGGGAGAAAGCTGTGCCACCCGCCGGCCCTGCTATGCTCAAACACATGGTACGCGACCGTCGGCCCGACGCCACCACCGAGATCCGCCCCCCCGCCGCACATTTCGATTGAGCAGATCGCGTGCGGCGAGGTACTCTTCGGACACTCATCCCCCACCGCCCCACGCGCATGCGAATACCCTTCTTCGTCTTCGCAATGCTACAACGGGAAGGTCGCGGCCGAGGCGGTAAAGGTGCTGAAGGAAGTGAAGGACAAGCCGTTCTTCCTGGCGGTCGGCTTCTGGAAACCGCAGGCCACGCTCTTGCTCAGTCTCGGGCGGGTGGTGAGAATTACGCCAGCCATACCGGGCCGTGCGACCCCGACTTCGCCCTCACCCGGTGGGAGCCGATGCCGATCTTCGACTTTCTGAACCCGAACCTGCCGGCCGGGCTGCCGACGGTGCGGATGCCCGTCGTCGACGCGACCGACGACACCCTGAAGGGGTTCGGACGACTGGTGGGCGACCCGGCGGAGTGTGTGGTGGAGATCGTCCGCTGGCCGGCGCAGGGGACTCGGCCGGTGGACGAGGACACCGGGGCTCAAGCGGGCACGAAGCAAGGGGTGTTCGTGAGCGAGTGGAAGGGGGACATCCTGTACGGGCGGAACGCCGCCGTGTCGGGGCACTACGCCTTCGCCTACGCCACCGACCCTTCCGTGGCCGACGCCGGAGCCGAGCGGGAGCCGACCCGCATGCTCCTGCGGCACGCCAACTACCACCCCGACGGCGGTCAACTGTTCTTCCCGCTCGACCAGAAGCCCTTCAACGTGCCTCTGGCGCTGCCCGGCGACGACGTCACCCCCGAGAAGTTCGTCTGCTTCCGGTTCGCCGGGGACCGCGGGCTGTACATTCACCCCGGCGTGTGGCACGAGGGCGTGTTCACCCCCTGCGGGTCGCAGCGGTTCTTCGACATGCAGGGGGCCGTTCACGCCCGCGTGTCGGTCGACTTCGCCCGCGAGTTCCACTGCCTGCTCGAAGCCCCGCTGACCGCCGACGCCTGATCCCGAGTGGGTGAACGGCCGACCCCGATCGACTTCTCAAACCCCCGAAACGGAGGACCGACATGCCGAACCGCGCCACCCGCCCCGTCACGCTGTTGGGGCTGTGCCTGCTGGCCGGCCTCGCCTGTGGAGTGTCGGCGGAAGACCCGAAGCCGAAAGCCAAGGGGGTGAACGACGCCCTGCCGCGGCCCGACGGCAAACCGGCCGACGTGTCCAAGCCCGTCAAGGTGTTCATCCTGATGGGCCAATCGAACATGCTGGAGATGGGCAACGTCGTTGGCGACAAGGACGGCACGCTGGAGTACGCGGTCAAGAAGGAAGGCCTGTACCCGTTCCTCGTCGACGGCGAGGGCAAGTGGACGACGCGGCAGGACGTGCGGTTCGTGGCCGTGATGGGGAGCGGCGGTCCGGGAAAAACCCAGGTCCGCAAGGACGAATGGCTGACCGTCTCCGGCGGGAAGATCGGCGTGGAGCAGGGCATCGGCCACCACCTGGGCAACGCGCTGGAGGGGCCGGTACTGATCCTCAAGACGGCGATCGGCAACCGCAGCCTCGGCTGGGACCTGCTCCCGCCCGGCTCGCCGTCCTACGAGTTCAAAGACCCCAAAGACGGCAAGACGTACGTGTACGCCGGGTACGGCCAGAGCCCCGACCGCTGGGAGAAGGGGACCGAGCCGAAGCCGATCGCGTGGAAGGCCGGCGTGCAGTACGACGGCGACGTTGCCCGCGCCAAGGAGGTACTTGACAACCTGGACAAGTACTACCCCGGCGCGAAGAAGTATGAGGTGGCCGGCTTCATCTGGTGGCAGGGCGACAAGGACCGGTACAACGCCGGTCACGCCGAGAAGTATGAGCAAAACTTGGTCAACCTGATCGCGTCGCTCCGCAAGGACTTCAACGCGCCCGACGCCAAGTTCGTCTGCGGCACCCTCGGCCAGACCGACAAGGACAAGCCCGAAGGGACGGAGAAGGCCATTCTGGAAGGCAAGTTCGCCATCAGCGACGCGAAGAAGTACCCCAAACTTGCAGGCTCGGTGGCCACCGTCTACACCCACCCGATGAGCATGGGGAGCAGCTCCAACGCCCACTACGGCAACAACGCCAAGACCTACATGAACGTCGGCCTGGGCCTGGGCGAAGCGATGGTGAAGCTGCTCAAGCCGAGCAAGTAGGCGGCATCCCGAGTCTCACCGCAGTCGCCAAAGTCGTCGAGGGAGAATGCGGGGGATGATTCGCGCATCCTGACCACCGCTCACCGGTGCCCCCGCCACTGTTGAGATCAGTCGCTCGGCAGATCGATCCTTGTCTGGACCACCTCGGGGTGACTTCACGCATGACACGATTCATCGGCCCGATGATCACACTCCTGCTGCTGATCGCACAACCCGCTCGGGCCGCAACCGAGGCCGATGTGGTCGTCTACGGCTCGACGCCGGGCGGCTTTTGTGCCGCCATCGCGGCCGCCCGTGAAGGGGCCTCCGTCATACTCCTGGAACCGACCGATCACGTGGGTGCCATGAGCACCGGCGGGCTGAGCCATTGCGACTCCAACCAGATGGTGCGCAGCACCTTGATGGGCCTGTTCGACGAATGGCACACCCGCGTGGTGAAGGACTACACGGACCGGGGGCTCAAGGCTCCTTACGACCCGGCGGTGAAGGATCAATCGCGCTGGGTGTTCGAACCGCATGTGGCGATGCGGGTGACGAAGAAGATGCTCGACGAAGCCGGGGTCAAGGTGCTCGTGAACGATCGCCTCAAGTCAGTCAAAAAAGAAGACCGCCGCATCGTCTCCCTGGTCACGAACAACGGCACCTTCAACGCGAAAGTCTACGTTGACGGCACGTACGAAGGGGATCTCATGGCGGCAGCCGGAGTCGACTGGACGATCGGGCGGGAAGGCCGGGAGGAGTACGACGAACCGCTGGCCGGCAAGCGGTATGCGAAAAAGAAAATGGACATCGACGGGTTCGATGACAAGGGCAAACTTCTGCCGCTGCTCACGACCGACGACGGGGGGAAGGATGAGGCCGGCGACAAGAATGTCATGACTTACAGCTTTCGACTCTGCCTGACGGCGGACCCCAAGAACCGCGTGCCGATGCCGAAGCCGGACAAGTACGACCCGGCCCGGTTTGAGATCATTCGCCGATACCTCAAGGCCGGTGGAGACGTGAAACAGGTCGGATTCGACCTATACCCGCTGCCGGGCGACAAGTTAGACGGGAACAATTCCATCGGGCATCAGTTCTCGATCGGACTGGTCGGCGGTGGGAACGACTGGCACAAAGCCGACAAGGCAGGGCGGAAAGCAATCTGGGAGGCCCACAAGCAGTTTACGCTGGAGTTTTATCAGTTCCTGACCACCGATCCCGCCGTCCCCAAGAACACTCAGAACACCTACGCCCGGCTCGGCTTGTGCAAGGACGAGTTCGCGCAACACGACCACTTCTCGCCGGCTCTGTACGTCCGTGAGTCGCGTCGGATGAAGGGACTGTACGTCATCAGCCAGAAAGACATCCTGACCAGCCCCAAGAAAGACGACCCGATTGCCATCTCGTCGTTCCCCATCGACTCGCACGACGTCCAGCGGATCGCGCTGAAGGGCGGCGGTGTGATCAACGAGGGCACGATCTTCCCGGTACGGAAGAAGGAACCAAAGCAGGGTTACGCCTATCACGTCCCCTACCGCTCGGTCCTCCCCAAGCCCGAGCAGTGTGTCAACCTGCTCGTGCCCGTCGCGCTGTCCTGCACCCACGTCGGCATGTCGTCGCTTCGAATCGAGGGGGCTTGGATGGCCATCGGCCAGGGCGCGGGCGTGGCGGCGGCGGTGGCGGTGAAAGAGAAGGTTACGGTGCAAGAGGTGCCGTACGAGAAACTCCGCAAGCGGTTGCTGGCCCAAGGGCAGGTTCTGGACCTGCCTGCACAACCGAAGACGGGGAGTCGCAAGACCGCCGTCAGTCTCGACAAGGACAAGTTCCACATCAACGGTCAGCCGACGTACAAGGGCCGCACCTGGAACGGCCGGCCGGTCGAGGGGTTCTTGATGAACAGTCGGATGGTGCAAGCGACGTTTGACGACCGCAACCCGGAGACGGTGGCGAAGTGGGCGTACCCGGACACCAAGAAGTGGGACGCCGACCGCAACACGGCCGAGTTCGTCGAGATGATGCCGGCGTGGCCGAAGCACGGGCTGCTGGCCGTCACCCTGAACTTGCAAGGCGGCAGCCCGGAGGGGTACTCGAAGGCGCAGCCGTGGCACAACTCGGCGATCAACGCCGACGGCACGCTCGACGAGAAGTATTTGACCCGGCTGGCGAAGGTGATCGACAAGGCCGATGAACTGGGCATGGTGGTCATCCTCGGCCTGTACTACTTCGGCCAGGACGAGCGGGTGAAGGACGAGAAGGCCGTGATCGCTGGCGTCGATGCCGCGGTCGATTGGCTGATCGGGAAGAAGTACACGAACGTGCTGGTGGAGGTGAACAACGAGTGCGACGTGAAGGCCTACGACCACGACATCCTGAAGCCGGCGCGCGTGCATGAGCTGATCGAGCGGGTGAAGAAGCGGAGCGCGGAGAAGAAGCACCCGCTGCTCGCCGGCACCAGCTACGGCGGCGGGGCGATCCCGAAAGCGAACGTGGTGAAGGCGTCCGACTTCCTGCTGCTGCACGGCAACGGGGTGAAGGAGCCGAAGCGGATCGCGGAGATGGTGCAGCAGACCCGCAAGGTGGACGGTTATCGGCCGATGCCGATCCTGTTCAACGAGGACGACCACTTCGACTTCGACCAGGAATCGAACAACTTCGCAGCGGCGGTCGGCGAGTACGCCTCGTGGGGGTACTTCGACTTCCGGATGAAGGGCGAGGGGTTCGACGAGGGCTACCAGAGCGTGCCGGTGAACTGGAAGACGAGCAGCGAGCGGAAGAAGGGGTTCTTCAAGCTGCTGTCCGACATCACCGGGGAGAAGCCGTGACCCTTCCCGGATCGGTCCTCGTCACCGGCGCGTGTGGCACCCTCGGGGCGAAGTTGACCGAGCACCTTCGCGGTCGCACCCGACTGGTGCCGCTCGACCGCACTGAAGGCGAGGGCGTTCACCACGCCGACCTGAGTGTCTGGGGCGACTGGATCCGGCACTTTGAAGGAACGGATGCGGTGGTTCACCTGGCCGGCAACCCGGTGGCCTACCACGACTGGCCGGACCTCATCGGCCCGAACGTGGACGCCATGCTCAACGTGTACGAGGCGGCAGCGGTTCACGGGGTACGGCGGGTGGTGTTCGCCAGTTCGAACCACGTGATGGGTGGGTACCAGGACGGCCCGGCGGTGCCGATCACCGAAACCCTGCCGCCGAAGCCGGGTTTGAGATACGTCGCCGACGGGTCGGACAGGTTCAGCGGGGCGTACGCGGCCACCAAATTGCTCGGCGAGCGGGTCGGCCGTCAGTACGCCGCCGCGCACGGGCTGGAGGTGGTCGCGGTCCGGATCGGGTGGGTGTGGCGCGGTGTGAACGAGCCGAACGAACTGCCCGTCGAACGCGGCGAGTGGTTTCGCAACATGTGGCTGTCCGACCGCGACTTCCTGCACCTGATGGACTGCTGCCTGAGCGCCCCGCTGCTCGAACCGTTCCTGGTCGTCAACGGCATGTCGGCGAACACCGGCATGCGGTGGGATCTCACCACCGCCCGCACCCTGCTAGGCTACCGCCCGCAGGACGACGTCAACGCCCCGAGGTGATCCATGCGGCCCGGCCTCCCCCTGCTCCTCACGCTCGCCGTCGCTGCCGCATCCCCCGCCGCAGACCCCCCGAAGCGGTGGAACCTGCTGCTCGTGACCGTGGACGACATGAACGGCGACTCGGTCGGGTGGATGGGGAACAAGTTGAACCTGACGCCGAACGTGGACACCTTCGCCAAGACCGCCCACCGGCTGGTGAATAACCACAACACCTGCCCCATCTGCCAGCCGGGGCGGGAGGCGCTACTCACGGGGCGGGTGCCGCACCGCTCCGGGGCGCTCGGGTTCAACCCGATCAACAAGGACGTGCCGACGCTGGTGGAGGTGCTGAAGGCGGCCGGCTACTACACCGCCGCCATCGAGAAAATCATCCACATGGCCCCGGCCGACAAGTTCCCGTGGGACGACAAACAGCAGGGCGGCATGGGCAAAGACCCGGCGAAGATGCGGGCGGCGGTGAAGGAACTGCTGGCGAAGGCGGCGGAGTCGAAGAAGCCGTTCTTCCTGAACGCCAACATCACCGACCCGCACCGGCCGTTCTTCGGCGTGGGGGGGAACGCCAAGGGTGACGGCTCGACCGACGGCATCACCCCGCTGACGGCGAAAGACGTGACGGTGCCAAGCTTCCTCGAAGACCTGCCGAAAGTGCGAGAGGAGGTGGCCCAGTACTACTCCAGCGTCAAGCGGCTCGACGTGTCGTTCGGCGCGATCATGGACGAGTTGAAGGCGGCCGGTCGACTGGACGACACACTCGTCGTCTTCTGGTCGGACCACGGCATGTCGTTCCCGTTCAGCAAAGCCACCGTGTACTACAACGGCACCCGGTCGCCGCTGCTAGTCCGCTTCCCCGGCATGGAGAAGCCGCAGGAGAGGACCGAGTTCGTCAGCAGCGTGGATCTGATGCCGTCGCTCCTGGATCTGCTCAAGGTCGAGGCCCCGAAGGGGATGGACGGGCGGACGTGGGTGCCGCTACTGAACGGCCAGACGCAACCGGATCGCGACTTCGTCGTCACCCACGTGAACACCGTCAGCAGCGGGAAGGCGTTCCCCCAGCGGTGCGTGCGGAACCCTTCGCACTCGCTGCAGTTTCATGCGTGGGTGGGCGAGGGCACGCCGTTCCGGGTGGAGGCGATGAGCGGGCTGACCTTCAACGCCATGAACGCTTCTACCGATGAGGCCGTCAAGAAACGGGTGAAGCAACTGGTGGAGGGCGAGAAACTCGCCCTGTACGACCTGACCGCCGACCCGGACGAGCGGGTGAACGTGATCGACAAGAAGGAGAACGCGAAGGTGCTGGCCGACCTGAGCGCCAAGCTGCTCGCCCACATGAAGAAGACGGATGACCCGCTGACGAAGGCGTTCGAGGCCGCCCTCGCCGCGCTTTCCAAGTGACCCCCACCGCAAGGACCCTCCCATGACCCACCCCCTGCTCGCCGTCGGCCTCGTCGTGGCGCTCGGCCTCCCGACCGTCGCCCAGGAGAAGGGCACGGTCAAGCTGACCGACGCGAAAGTGACCACCGCCGACCACGTGTACAAGAAGACGCCCGAGGGCGAACTGACGCTGCACGGCTACCTCCCGCCCGACTGGAAGGCGACCGACAAACGGCCGGTGATCGTGTTCTTCTTCGGCGGCGGGTGGAAGAACGGGGCTTACACCCAGTTCGTGCCCCAGTGCGAGTACTTCGCCGGTCGCGGGTTGGTGGCCTTCACCGCCGACTACCGCATCGAGTCGAAACACAAGACGACCCCGGACAAGTGCGTGTAGGACGCGAAATCGGCCGTCCGCTGGGTGCGGGCGAACGCCGGCAAGCTGGGCGTGGACGCGGACAAGGTCATCGCCTCCGGCGGTTCGGCCGGCGGGCACATCGCCGCCTGCACCGCCCTGGTGGACGGGTTCGACTCGCCAGACGACCCGAAGGACACGTCGTGCGTGCCGGCGGCACTGCTGCTGTTCAACCCGGCGCTCAACCTGCCACGGGAAATCAAGGACGCGAAGGGGACCGACATCGCCGCCAAGATCTCGCCGACGAAGTTCCTCAGCAAGAAGACCCCACCGACGTGGCTGGTGTACGGCGACGCCGACCCCATGCTCGCCCAGGGGGAGGAGTACTCGAAGGCGGCGAAGGAACTGGGCGTGCCGGTGGAGTTGTCCTCCGCCCCGAAGCAGCCGCACGGCTTCTTCAACCGCTCCCCGTGGGTCGAATCGACCACCCACGCGGCCGACGCCTGGCTGGTGGAGAAGGGCTTTCTGACCGGGAAGAGTACACTGAAGCCGGCCGACACCGCCGCCCTCGACAAACGGTAATCGCCACACCCGGAGCTTCCCCATGCCCTCTTCCCGCTGGGCGGCGCTTGCCGCACTGGTCGTCACGCTGGGCGCTTCCGCCGTCGAGCCGGCGAAGAAGCCGAACGTGCTGTTCATCATCGCCGACGACCTGAGCTGCGACCTCGGCTGTTACGGGCACAAGGCCGTCCGCTCGCCGCACCTCGACGCCCTGGCCGAGTCCGGCGTGCGGTTCGACCGCGCCTACGTGCAGTACACGGTGTGCAACCCGAGCCGCTCCTCGTTCCTCACCGGACTGCGGCCGACGACCACCAAGGTCGTCGAGAACACCACGCACTTCCGCAAGACGCTGCCCGACGTGGTGACGCTGCCGCAACTGTACCGCGAGAACGGGTACGAGGTGGTCGGCCTGGGCAAGGTGTTCCACCGCGGGCTGTCGCCGGACGACGCCAAGCACGAGAGTGACGACCCGAAGTCGTTCGACCGGGTGGCGTACGGCAAGGCGACGGCCGCCGGGCTGAAGGGGGACGGCCGCAACCTGACCGAAGGCAAACTGGCGTGGTGCCGGTGGATGGCCGCCGAGGGCACCGACGCCGACCAGCCGGACGGTCAACTGGTCGACGAGGCCGTGAAGTCGCTCGCGGAGAAGCGGGAGAAGCCGCTGTTCCTGGCCGTCGGGTTCGCCCGCCCGCACGACCCGTTCGTCGTCCCGAAGAAGTATTTCGACCTGTACGACCGCGACAAACTCGACCTCCTCGTCACTCCCAAAGACTACACCCCGCCGTACCCGCACTCGCTCGGCGGAGGGGCGTACAAGACGGCCTTCGACCAGTTCACCGACAAGGAGCGGCGCGAGTTCCTGCACGCGTATTACGCCGGCGTGAGTTTCATGGACGCCCAGGTCGGGAGACTGCTCGCCGCGCTGAAGGCCAACAAGCTGACCGACAACACGGTGGTGGTGTTCCTCGGCGACCACGGGTACGAACTCGGTGCCCGCGGGTGGTGGAACAAGAACACCCTGTTCGAGCGGAGTTGCCGCACCCCGCTGATCGTCCGCGACCCGGCGGCGAAGGGGAACGGCAAGAGCACGAGTGCGATCACCGAGTTCGTGGACCTGTACCCGACCCTCGCCGCCCGGTGCGGGTTGAAGGGCGTGCCGAAGAACCTGGAAGGGGCCGACTTCCGCAAGGTGCTCGACGACCCGACGGCCAAACACAAAGAGGCGGCCGTGACCGTCGTACAGCGGGGTCAGTTCCTCGGCCGGTCGATCCGCACCGACCGTTACCGCTACACCGATTGGGACGGCGGGGAGAAGGGGGCCGAACTGTACGACCACACGACCGACCCCGGCGAGTGGAAAAACCTGACGAACGACCCGAAGGCCGCGGACCTCAAGGCCGACTTGAAGAAACGGCTCGATGCCGTCTGCCCGGCACGCTCGGTGAAGTGACCCGTCGGCCATCAACACCCGAAGCCCTTCCCAGGAGTCTTCATGCGATCCCTGCTCGCGTTCGCCGCACTCGTATTCACCGCGTTCGGTCTCGGTGCCGCCGAGCCGAAGCAGCCGAACGTCGTCGTCATCGTCGGCGACGACATGGGCTACGCCGACGTGGGCTTCCACGGGGGCAAGGAGATCCCCACCCCGCACCTCGACGCGCTCGCCAAGTCCGGCGTGCGGTTCACCAGCGGGTACGTCTCCGGGCCGTACTGCTCGCCCACGCGGGCCGGGCTGCTGACGGGCCGATACCAGACCCGGTTCGGGCACGAGTTCAACCCCGGCGGCGTGCAGGCGACGAAAGCCGGACTGCCGCTGACGGAGAGCACGGTCGCCGACCGCTTGAAGGCCGCCGGCTATCGCACCGCGCTGATCGGCAAGTGGCACCTGGGTACCGACGAGCGGCACCCGCAGAAGCGCGGGTTCGACGACTTCTTCGGCTTCCTCGGCGGGGCGCACGACTACTTCAAACCGGACGGCATCCTCCGGGGCAGCGATCCGGCGAACGAGAAGGCGTACCTGACCGACGCCTTCGGCCGCGAGGCGGTGGCGTTCATCGACGCGAACAAGGCGAAGCCGTTCTTCCTGTACCTGGCGTTCAACGCCGTCCACACGCCGATGCAAGCCGACGACCCGCGGCTGAAGAAGTTCGAGGGGATCAAAGACAAGCCGCGACAGACCTACGCGGCGATGATGAGCGCGCTGGACGACGCCGTCGGGGCGGTGACGAAGAAACTGGCCGACGAGAAGCTGACCGACAACACCCTGGTGATGTTCATCAGCGACAACGGCGGCCCGACGATGAAGGGGTCGTCGGTGAACGGCTCGGTCAACACCCCCCTCCGCGGGTCGAAGCGGACGACCCTGGAGGGCGGCGTTCGCGTGCCGTTCATCGTCTCGTGGCCGGGGAAGGTGACGCCGGGCACTGCCGACGACCGCCCGGTGATCCAGCTCGACCTGCACGCCACCGCCCTCGCCGCCGCCGGTGTGACACCGAAGGCCGAGTGGAAGCTGGAGGGCGTGGACCTGATGCCGTACCAGAGGGGGAAGGAGAAGGGCGACCCGCACGACGCCCTCTTCTGGCGGTTCGGCAAGCAGATGGCCATTCGGCAGGGCGACTGGAAACTGGTGCGGTACGACCTGGCGGCGGAGGGTAAGTCCGGGCTTTCGCCGGCCTGCCTGTACAACCTCAAGGACGACATCGGCGAGGCGACCGATCTGTCCGCCAAGCACCCGGACAAGGTAAAAGCCCTTCAAGCGGCGTGGGACGCCTGGGACAAGTCGAACGTCGCCCCGCTGTGGGGTGGCGACGTGGTGAAGTGACCCCACGCCTCAAATGACACCCTTATGGTACCTCTCCATGCCTCTCACCCATGTCGCGCAGACAAGCTACACCGCCTTAGTTCCGGTGGTGGCGTTCGCACTCGTGGTCTCTTCCGGTCGGCTGTACGCCGGGGAACTCGACCCGGCGCAGGACAAGTGGTTCAAGCAGTACGAGAAACAGCCGAACGTGCCCAAACCGGCCGACATGCTGCTGAACAAGGACGACGAGCCGAAGGTCGGCGAGAAGGCTGAACTGCTGTTTAACGGGAAAGACCTGAAGGGGTGGAAGACCCGCGGTGGGGAGTCCAAGTTTGAAGTGAAGGACGGGTGCATCCGGTCAGTGTGCAAGCCGGACTCGCCGAGCACCTACCTGTGCACCGAGAAGGAGGACTTCACCGACTTCCTGCTCACCTTCGAGACCAAGTTCGTGGTTGAAACGAACAGCGGCATCATGATCCGCGCCCAGGCGAAGGGCACGGGCGGGAACACGGTCTTCGGCCCGCAGGTGGAGCACGAGCCGTTCACCCAGGGCCGCGGGTGGTCGGGCGGCATCTACGGCCAGGACTGCGGCGGGTGGTTCTACCCGGTGTGGCTGAAGGAACACGCCGAAACGCGGAAGGCCCAGCAGTTGAAGAAGGCGGACGAGTGGAACCGGGTGACGATCCAGGCGAAGGGCGACACCATCAAGACGTGGCTGAACGGCGTGCCGGTCGCCCACTGGAAGACGGACACCTACAAGAAGGGCTACTTCGGCCTGCAAATGCACAAGGGCAAGCAGGGCGAGGTGCTCTGGCGGGATTTCAAGCTGCAACCTCTCGACACCAAGTGAGTGTGTGTGCCCGCGGGCGAACGGCGACGGCGGGCTGACGACGGAACTGCCGCCCCCCCTGACCCCCAACAGAAGAAGTAACCCCATGCGAACCCTCTCCCTTGCTGTCGCCCTTGCGGTCAGCGCCGCGTGCTCTGCCGAACCGGCGAAGAAACCGAACGTCATTTTCGTGCTCTCCGACGACCTGGCGCAAGGCGATGTCGGCTGTTACGGGCAGAAGCTCATCAAGACTCCGCGGCTGGACGCGATGGCCAAGGAGGGGATGCGGTTCACCCAGGCGTACTGCGGCACCAGCGTGTGCGCCCCGTCCCGCACCTCGCTGATGATCGGCAAGCACATGGGCCACAGCCCCATCCGGGCGAACCGGGAGGTGCAGCCCGAGGGGCAGAAGCCGCTGCCGGAAAGCACGTACACCGTCGCCAAACTGTTCAAAGATAACGGGTACAGTACCGCTTGTATCGGCAAGTGGGGCATGGGCATGTTCGACACCGCCGGCAGCCCGCTGAAGGTCGGGTTCGACCACTTCTTCGGGTACAACTGCCAGCGGCACGCCCACAGCTATTTCCCCACATACCTGTACCGCGACGACAAGCGGTTCGACCTGGACGGCAACGACGGCAAGGGGGTGGGTAAGACCTACGCCCAGAACCTGATCGCCGACGAGACGGTGGCGTGGGTGAAAGCCAACAAGGACAAGCCGTTCTTCCTCTTCTACTCGATCACCCTGCCGCACGGTCGGCATGAGATCGACGACCAGGGCGTGTACAAGAGCGAGAAGTGGACCGAGCAGCAGAAGAACTACGCCGCTCAGGTGACGCGGCTCGACTCGGACGTCGGCCGGTTGCTCGACACGCTCAAGGAGCTGAAGCTCGACGAGAACACGCTGGTCATCGTCGCCGGCGACAACGGGTCGTCGTTCGCCCCGAACTCGGAGATCGGCGAGCTGTTCGACCAGACGATGGGCGGGCAACTCCGCGGGTTCAAGCGGTCGCTGTACGAGGGCGGGCTGCGGCAGGCCTGTGTCGCCCGCTGGCCCGGCGTCATCCCCGCAGGCAAGGTGAGCGACGAGTCGTGGGCGTTCTGGGATTTCATGCCCACCTGTGCCGACCTGCTGCACGCCAAACTGCCGGAGAAGGTGACGACCGACGGCGTGTCGATCCTGCCGCTGCTCAAAGGGGGGGCCGCCCCGAAGCGAGACTACTTCTACTGGGAACTGCACGAGGCCGGGTCGAGTTTGCAGGCGGTGCGGTTCGGCGACTGGAAGGGGGTGAAGGTGGGCCAGTCCGGGGCGGTGCAGTTGTACGACCTGAAGGCCGACCCCGCCGAGAAGACGGACCTCGCGGACAAGCACCCCGGCCTCGTGGTGAAGGCGGCGAAACTGATGGCCGAAGCCCGCGAGGATCACCCGGACTGGCCTCTCCGCGACAAGCCCGAGCCGAAGAAGAAGCCGTAGGAACTCGATCCCCCGCCGCCCGCCGAAGCCCCCGGAGCATCCCCCGTGCGCCACACCCTCCACCTCCTGATGCTCCTCGGCTGTGCCGCGGCGAGTGCCGCCGAGCCGGCGAAGACGCCGAACGTCGTCTTCTGCTTCGCCGACGACTGGGGGAGGTATGCCTCCTGTTACGCCGCCCTCGACGCGAAGCCGACGGCCAACAGTGTGATGAAGACGCCGAACATCGACACGGTGGCCAAACGCGGGGTGGTGTTCCGCAACGCGTTCGTGCCGGCGCCGTCGTGTACGCCGTGCCGCAGTTCGCTGCTCAGCGGGCGGTACTTCTTCAACACCGGCCGCGGGGCGATCCTCAACGGGGCGGTGTGGGACGAGACCATCCCCACCTCGCCGCTCCTCCTCCGCGACGCCGGGTACGACCTCGGCAAAATCGCCAAGGTGTGGAGCCCCGGCACGCCCGCCGACGCCCCCATCGGCAAGCAGCAGTACGCCAACCAGAAGTCGGGCATGGCGTTCAACCAGTTCTCCGAGCAGATGACGAAAGCGGTGAAGGAGGGGAAAACGGTCGAGGATGCCCGGAAGGCGCTGCTCGACCAGGTGGGCGGCAACTTCGCCGCCTTCCTCAAGGCCCGCGACCCGAAGAGGCCGTTCTTCTTCTGGCACGGGCCGACGAACGTACACCGCAAGTGGGTGAAGGGGTCGGGGAAGGCGCTCTGGAACATCGACCCGGACGACCTGAAGGGCAAGTTGCCGAAGTTCCTGCCCGACGTGCCGGAGGTGTGGGAAGACTTCGCCGACTACCTCGGCGAGGCGCAGGCGTTCGACGCCCAGGTCGGTGTGATCCTGAAGCACCTGAAAGACGCCGGCGAACTCGACAACACCGTCGTCGTCATCAGCGGCGACCACGGCGCACCCGGCTTCCCCGGCGGCAAGTGCAACCTGTACGACTTCGGCACCAGCGTGGCGCTGGTCGCGGCCGGGCCCGGCATCCCCGGCCCGCGGGTGGTGGACGACTTCACCAACCTGATGGACCTCACCCCGACGTTCCTCGACGTCGGCGGGGTGAAGCACCCGGACGGGCTGAACGGCAAGTCGCTCTGGCCGGTGCTCACGTCCAAGAAGGGCGGGCAGGTCGATCCGGACCGCACCCGGGTGATCACCGGCCGCGAGCGGCACGTCGCCGCCGCCCGCGACGGCAACCTGCCCTACCCGCAGCGGGCGCTCCGCACCAAGGACTTCCTGTACGTCCGCAACTTCGCCCCGGACCGCTTCCCGCTGGGTAGCCCGAAAACCGTGACCGCCGACACCGCCCCGACCGCGGACGCCCTGACGAACGATACCTACGCCGCGTTCGCCGACATGGACGCCAGCCCGACGAAGGCGTGGCTGGTCGAACACCGCAACGACCCGAAGTGGAAGTGGCACTACGAGTACGCCTTCGCCAAGCGGCCGGCGGAGGAGTTGTTCGACCTGAAGGCCGACCCCGACCAGATCAAGAACGTGGCCGATGACAAGGAGTACGAGGCGACGCGGAAGAAGCTCGCCGAGCAACTGATGAAGGAACTGAACGCCGCCGGCGACCCGCGGGTGACGGAGAAGGACTGCCGGTTCGAGAAACCGCCGTTCGTCGAAGCCACCCCCCCGAAGAAGTGACGCCCGCACGGAGAACGCGATGCCCCGCCACCTGTTCGCCGCCGTTGTCGCCCTGGGCGCGATGTCGGTGTTGACCGCCGCCGACAGTAAGAAGCCGAACGTGGTCGTCATCGTCGCCGACGACCTCGGGTACGCCGACCTCGGCTTCCAGGGGTGCAAGGACATCCCCACCCCGCACCTGGACGCGCTGGCCAAGGGCGGGGTGCTGTGCACGAACGGGTACGTGTCGCACCCGTTCTGCTCGCCCACCCGGGCCGGCCTGCTCACCGGCCGCTACCAGCAGCGGTTCGGCCACGAGAACAACCCGAAGTGGCTCCCCGGCGACAAGGACGTGGGACTGCCGCTCGCTCAGGTGATGCTGCCCGAGGTGATGAAGAAGGCGGGGTACGCGACCGGGGCGGTGGGCAAGTGGCACTTGGGCGCACACCCGGTGTACCACCCGAACCGCCGCGGGTTCGACGACTACTTCGGGATGCTCGGCGGCGGGCACCAGTACTTCGACCACAACCAGTTCAAGACCGACCCGGCGAAGGCCAAGCAGGAGTACTTCATCCCTCTGGTGCGGAACGAAAAGCCGGTCGAAGAGAGTGAGTACCTGACCGACGCCCTCGGCCGCGAGGCGGCGGCGTTCGTCACCGCTCACAAGAAGGAGCCATTCTTCCTCTACCTGGCGTTCAACGCCCCGCACACTCCCCTGCAAGCCCCGGACTCGCACCTCGACCGCGTGAAGGACATCAAGGACGAGAAGCTCCGCAAGTACGCGGCGATGGTGTGCGGCATGGACGACGCCGTCGGAAAGCTGCTGGCCACGCTGAAGGAGCACAAGCTGACCGACGACACCCTCGTCTTCTTCTTCAGCGACAACGGCGGGCCGGTCGGGGTGACGAACTGCCGCAACACGCCTTTGCGGGGGGCGAAGTCACAACTGTACGAGGGCGGGGTGCGGGTGCCGTTCGTGGTGTCGTGGCCGGGCACGCTCAAGTCGGGCAAGTTCGACGAGCCGGTGACGTCGCTCGACGTGTTCCCGACGGCGGTCACGGCGGCCGGCGGGGAGGCCCCGAAAGGGGTGTCGCTCGACGGGGTGAACCTGCTCCCGCACCTGAAAGGGGAGGCGAAGGCCACGCTCGCCGATCGCACGCTCTTTTGGCGAACCGGCGGCGGGCAAAGCCTGGCCGTCTGCAAGGGGAACATGAAACTGGTGCAGGTCGGCAAGAAGCCGGCCGAGTTGTACGACCTGTCGGCGGACGTGGGCGAGAAGACCGACCTGGCGGGCCCGAAAGGCGAAGTCGCCGCCGCCCTCCAAAAGGAACTTGACGCCTGGAACGCCACCCTCGTCGAGCCGAAGTGGGAGCCGCTCGAAGCCCCGCGGAAGAAGTGACCACACACCCGGAGTCGTACCGATGCGAACCG
>JANNDF010000425.1:0-3320 GCA_031387445.1 Planctomycetia bacterium | reverse complement strand
GCCGGCCGACCCGGCCACCGGCCTTAACGCCTTGCCGATCATATTTGGCGGCCCGGGGGTATTCTCCTTCGGCTTGTTTTTCAGAGACTCGAGGCGTGTCTTCGTCAGGCGAATCCGGCCTTCGTGTGTGCGGCCGGTGAGGGCGGTCACCAGTTCGGCTTCGGCCGCCGCGAGGTCCGCCCCCTTCTTGTCCACCAGATGCGCGAGGGACACGTACCGGACGTGCTGAACGTAGTCCTTGCTCTTCTCTTTCTCCACCCGGTTGATGTCGGCGAAGACGAGCCGCAGCACGGTGTCGTCGTCAAACAGGGTCGGGTATTCGGGTGCCCCGAGTTTGACCCAGTTCTCGACGGCGGCGATCTGCTCCTTCGGCACCGGTTTCCGCCCGCCGGGGGGCATCGACCCGTCCTTCATGAATTCGAGCACCTGCGAGCGGAAGTCGTCCTTGTCGAGCGAGACGAACGAAATCGGCCCGCTGTCGCCGGCGTTCCCCACCAGCGTCGTCCAGTCGTTCACGTACAGCCGGCCCTGCCGCTTCTGCTTGTCCGGGTCGCCGTGACAGGCCGCGCAGTGCTCGAGTAGCACCCGGCGGGCGGCGACGGCGGCGTCCCCGTCGGCCCGGTGCTTGGGCGGCTCGGCGGCGACGGCCGGGAGGGCGAAGAGGAGCAGAGCGAGGGAGCGGAATCGCATGGGAACCTGCGGGTTTGATCGCCCCGGACCTCCTGGAACCGCCGGCGTGAGCGGGCTGGGTGGGTCTCCGCACCCGGCCGGCTGACGCCGGCGGTTCCAGTCATGATGACAATCACTTCTTCGGGTGGAAGTACCGCAGGGTGATGTCCGCCACCGGCGTGTCGGACGCCACCGCGAACCACGCCTGCACCGTCTTCGAGTCGGCCGCCGCACCCGCCACCACCACCCCGCGGGCGTTCGTGCCGTCGCGGCCGGTGCGGGTGAGGGACGCCTGCAGCTCTTCGAGCGACTGCGGGCGGACGCCGTCCGGCCGGTGGTTCAGGCGGGCGTTGGCGATGGCCGACACTTCGTCGATCGCCTTGCCGTCCACCGGGTTCGGGTTCTTGTCCGTCACCTTGCCAGCGAACACCACCAGCCGGAACTGGCCCAGGTTCTCCGAGTACCGCACCGAGTCCACTTCCGGGTCTTCGGGGCGAACCACCTTGAACAGTTTGGACTCGAGCGGCCCGGTCTGGAACCCGTTGATGACCGTCTCCGTCCGCGGTTCCAGGATCCACTTGCGGCACTTGGACACCGCCTGCCGCTCCTTGTATAGGGTGCTCTCGCCGTTCACCATCAGCACCACCGCGTACGTCTCGTCCTTGCTCGGGTTGGTGAGCACGAACGACACCTTGTCCACTTCGTCCGGTTCCGGCAGTAGCGACCCGGACACCGTTTGGGCCTTGTCGTTGTACCGAATCTCCCACTTGATCGGGCAGTTCTCGAGCGCCGGGTTGGGCACCGGCTTCGTCTCGGGGGTGGGCGGGGTCGCCTTCACCACCGCGACGGCGGTGTCCAGCACCAGCTTCTGAAGCTCCTCCTTCTTGACCGGCTGGCCGCTCACCACCGCCTTGCGGGTGATGGGCGGGAGGGCGAAGCTGCCGCCCAACTCGCCCAGCATGTCGGCGTCGGTGTCCACCGCCCACTCGTCGGTCAGGTCGGTCAGTTTGCCGGTCTTGTCGAACACTTGCAGCTTGAGGGCCACGGTCTTCATGTCGGCGCTCGGCGTGGCGGTGCCGACGACGAACCCGCTCGCCTCCACCTCGTCCTTGCCGAACGCCGGCAGGTACTTCATGCCGAAGAACGCCTTCCGGCCGTCCTCCTTCTGGTGGTTGGCTTCGAACAACTGGGCCTTCGTCACCTGGCCGTTCGGGTTCTCGATGATGACGAACTGCGGGTCCTTGTTCGCCAGGAGGAGGGCGGTTTGCGTGCGGACGGCGAGGGTGAGGCCGAGTTCCTTGAGGGAGTCGGACGACTTGCCGTCTTCGACGGCGGTGAACTTGAGCACGCCGACGGCGGTCATGTCCTTCTTCTTCATCTTCTGGAGGATGGCCGGCGCTTTCGCGTACAGCGACTCGGCGAGCGACTCGCCGGCCAGCGCCGGGGCGGCCAGCGCGGCCAGTGCGAGTATGGTGGCTATGCGTTTCATGACGGGGGTTCTCGTAGGGTGTCGTTTGGGTGGTGGCGTTGTCTTCGCCGCGACCCACTTGTTAACCCGACGCGCGAGCGAGGGGCCAGTTTCTACGCGGACAGGTGAGTGGCGTTTCAGGTCGTCGGCCGTGTGTCGCTCTCCGGGTCTTCGACTCGCGGCTCGCCCCTCGCTCGCGCGTCGGGCTAACAGGTCGAGGGCGGGGGGGGAGGTCTCCCCCCTACTACTTCTCCAGCCGCTTGAAGACGGCCGCCCGCGGTTGGGTGGCGAACGTCAGGTTGTTCACCGGGTTTTGGTCGCTGTTTTTGGCGTCCGGGTCGGTCGCCTTCATGCCTTCCACCCGTAGCGCCCGCACCCGTCGGGTGCAGTAGTCCACCAACTCCTGGCAGCTCAGTTCGCCGTCGCGGTCGCGGTCGGCGAACGCGAACTGGTCGCCGGTGGCGTCCAGCAGGCTGCGGGTGAACAGCCCGTGCTCGCCCTTCCGGTCCTCCCGCGACAACTCGCCCCGCCCGCAGGCGGCGAAGACGAACGGCCCTTGGCCGTCGGGCAACAGTTGGCGGATCACGTCCACGTCCATCACCCCGCCGGCGTGGCACACGTCCAGGAACACCAGCTTGCGGCAGTTGACGCTCACCAGTTTGTCGAACAGCACCTCGGCCGGCACGCCGGTGCCGGTCGGGTCGTTCGGGTCGAAGTCGATGCCGCAGAAGGCGAAGCGGATGTTGCTGAACGTCTCCTCCGGCCGCTTCTCGCCGAGCGGGATGGCCTTCGGTTTGCCCTTCACGTCGCCGATCAGCACCCCGTGCCCGGCCAGGAAGATGACCAGCGTGTCGTCCGGCTTCACCGCCCCCGGCTGGGACAGGCGGTCGAGTTCGTCCATGAGCGGTTTCTGCTTCACCCCCGCGTCGGTCCGCAGCTTCAACTGGTTCTCGCGGTAGAGCCGCTGTTTACCGCTGTTGGCGTCGAACCGGGTGCTGATCGCCTTCGCGTCGGGCACGGCGAACTGGAGCGGGGGTAGGTCGCCGAAGGCGGCCCGCACGTCGCCGGGCAGTTTGGCGTTCGCCCCCAGGTAGCCGTTCACCCCGCCCACCCCCCCGACCAGTAGCGGGTCGGCCACCGTCGCCCAGGTGTTCGTCACCACGTCGGCGTCGCGTGCCCGCCC